>PIXU01000109.1 GCA_003601795.1 Candidatus Methanophagales archaeon | reverse complement strand
GGCATATTGTACCGGGCTTGTTAAAACATTTAAGGGGTTAGAACCTGAACATTCCCCGAACCGGATAAGTGCAGAATTCGGTCTCAAGTTCAGTGGTGAGGGTAATGTTTATATAGTGAAATCAACAGCCGAATGCAGTCTGAAGGTCAGGGTTGAATGGGAGCTCAAATAAATGAGCGCTGAGATAGGAGACTTAGAGCAATACGTGCTCAAGATTCTCCAGCCGGAGAGGAGGGAAACAAATGGCACTGGATCTTTTGTGGAGAAAGTCAGCCATAAATGACCTGTAAAATGTAAAATGCATAGAAACGGAATGCGTGGCAGGGATTTGTGGAATAGCGCCTAAAACCATGGCAGTCAAATCTGGTGAAACAGAACTTATATATTTAACGGCCCATTTATCTATCGCGGGGACTTTCTATGGACGATATGGACGACTGGATAGAAATCGGAGCTAAAAGAGTACATGGTTGGAAAAAGCCAATAATGTTTATATAGTGAAATCAACAGCCGAATGCAGTCTGAAGATTAAGGTTGAATGGGAGCTCAAATAAATGAGTGTTGGGATAGGAGACTTAGAGCAATACGTGCTCAAGATTCTCCAGCTGGAGAGGAGGGAAACAAATGGCACTGGGTTCTTTTGCCATCCTGATGGATATATTCTTACATGTCACCATGTTATTGAACCCCATTTAAATGCTGGCAGGAATGGCAGGAACGATGTTAATATTATTTATCGAGATGAAGAGCATCAAGCCCGAATTTGTGAAGAATACAGCATTGAAGATGCTGATATAGCAGTTCTCAAGCTTGTTAGACCACTGCCATCGTCGGAACTAAAATACCTCCCACTGGATACACATAAGCGATGGGATGTGGGGGATGAAATCTACAGCTTTGGCTATCCTGAAGGGTATTTCAGCAAGCCGGGCATACCTATCTATGGTTCTGTTGGTGGTCCCACAGAAGTTGAAGGAGCCAGTGTTATACAGATTACCGGTCTCAATTTGAGTAACGTAGATCATGGCTATAGCGGAGCACCGGTCTTAAATTTGAGGAACAAAAAGGTTATCGGGCTTATTAATGCACGATACCAACCGACGCAAGCCTTCTTTGTGCCGCTGACTGAGCTACTTAAGCGCTGGCAAGAGTTAAGGATTTTTCATGATGTCTTTAAAGAAATCCGTTCAAAACTAGCCAAAGAAGCGCAAAAAGGATTAGAAGGCAAATTAGGAGAGAGCGGATTCATTCCCCTTAGACTTGAATGTGGCACTGTCCCGGAGAGACGAAAGGAAGAGGTAGAGGTAATGGAGCAGGGGGCGAGGGAATGGTCGGCGCATGGACGTAAGTGGGAAGATTTTGATTTAAAAAAGCTCACTTCTTTCTCCAGGTCTTACATACTCAGTTCGTCGGTTGGCACGGGTAAGACCACATTCTTATACTGGCTGGCTACACAACTGACTGATACAGATACAGACACTGACACAGCTCCCGTATTTATGCCCTGTGCGGATTTTGAAAGGCTAAATCCACTGAACTGGAATAAGTTAAGAGAGCATTTGACCTCGTTTTTTACGTTTAAATATGGCTTCTTAGAGGAAGACATAAAAGACTTCTTTGATACATACTTTCGTGATGGAAAAATCTTCTTCCTATTTGATGGTCTGGATCAGATAAAAGGAGATGATTATGCAGGTTTAGTAAACACCATCTTTAAGATTATTATTTGTAATCGTGTTATTATCAGCTCCAGACCCTCTGCGGTTATACCCTTAGAATCCGAACGTGAGTTACCTTTCCTGAGATTAAAACCCTTCTCCTCAGGAGATATAAAGCTGTATTTTGGCGATGATTACGAACAAGCCCGGAGCATATCCAGATTTGCTCCTGATTTAATTCGGGTTCCAATGCTTGCTTTTATGACGAAAACGCTTATCAGGGAAGGCAAAACTGAAAATATCTTTAACAGGGCTGATATTTACGCTCGCTTTATAGATCATATTATATATTGGCACGAGCCCAACAGACCACTCGTAACCGATGTTCAACTAATAGAGGGAGTAAAGAAAGCGCTCAAACGTATCTCTTTTGATGCCTTGAATTTGAATGAGCCACAAATTCAGAAGATTTCAATCAATTTACCGGTAATCGAAGATTTAAATAGAGAGTTTGGAATAAACATAAATGCTCTAACAAAGTTCGGGCTCGTCAACCTCATATTGGAAATGGGCGACATCACTCAGCACAGCCTCTTCTTCACACACCAGTCATTTCAGGAGTTCTTAGCCGCTCAATATATTAGTGAAAGTAAAGATAGCGAAAGGCTTGATGCTGTAATTAACGAGATGTGCTCACCGAAATGGCGTGAGGTGATTAAATTCCTGGCTGGCATCAGAGGTCAGGAAATTGTTGAGAAGATTTATTCTCAAGGTAACGATAAAGAGGACAATATCATTCATTCATGCCTATTTCTGGCTGCCGAATGTCTGGCAGAAGTAAGAGAATCAAGAGGAGAGCTAAAAGAGGAGATTAATCAAAAGTTAAAAGAATTAGTAAGGATAGAACCTTTCAGGTTTGATGCGATAATTGCGTTAGGGTTTCTCGGAGACATAACCAGCCTGAAATCGCTATTATGGGATTTGGATTGGAGAGTGCATGAAGCTGTAGTGGAAGCACTGGCTGTGTTTAAGGACAGGGTGCCAGAAGAAGTGATAAGGGATATTGCTGGTTGGTTACGCGACGTTAATGGGTATGTGCGTGCAGTCGCAGCGAAAGCACTGGCTGTGTTTAAGGACAGGGTACCAGAAGAGGTGATAATGGATATTGCTGGTTGGTTACGCGATGATAATAGGGAGGTGCGTGAGAGCGCATATAGAACGTTAAAAATCTTTTATGAATCAGGTATTCCTTTACCCGGACAATAGCCACTTTTTGTTTGCGCACAGTCATTTCACCACCAGCACAGCATCATCCACTATAAATTGCCCGCTCTGCGTTTTATCATCCCATTCGGTATGCGATTGGAGAATGCGGATTCGCTCATTGAAGAGCGGGCAATTAATCACGAGCGTTTCAAACTCGCCACCCTCACCTGCGGTACATACATAACAGACGCCATGCAAATTACATAGCTCTTTGAACGCATTACGGTCTAT
>PIXU01000108.1 GCA_003601795.1 Candidatus Methanophagales archaeon | reverse complement strand
GGGAGCGCGTGTCGCAGATAAAAGCTTTATATCCTCTTCGGCGGCTTTGTATAGCTTCTCACTTGCCTGAACCGGATCGTTGCGTTCAATATAGCCTTTGCCTTCATTAAAAAAATCAATGCAAGAGTAGTTCGCTCCCGCGTCAAACAATCCCTTCGCTTCCTTTCTTCCTTTCGCACTCACAAGTTCAGTTTCTTTTTCTACTACCGTCATCTTTTATACCCTCTCTCTTTGTAGTTAAATTAATTTTGGCTTTTATCTTTGTATATACCGTATAACATCCTACTATTTATTATCCTATCCCTTCTCCAAACTTAAAATATCTCTCAGTGGCATGTCCGGCGATTGCGGATGTGGCGTCAATTTCCCGGCATTTATGTCAACGATCTAATCCATCGCTTCTAAAGGTATCTGACTCCGCATAATTCGTGTTCCCCGTGCTTCCACAATCCACAATTCTTACCTTCTCCAGCATTTCTTCTTCAGTAAATCATTCAGCAATTTTTTGTTTGTTGAAGTACCACAAAGACATTACAAACCCCTACATCTCGCCTTCTCCCCCATCTCTTCCTCAATCCGCAGCAATTGATTGTATTTACAGGTTCTTTCGCTTCTTGCTGGAGCACCTGTTTTGATTATTTCAGCGTTTATTGCCACCGAGAAATCAGCGATAAACGCATCTCCCGTTTCGCCGGACCGATGACTGACGACCTTTTTATAGCCGTTTTCCGAAGCTAATCTGACAGTATCCAGGGTTTCCGAGACCGTGCCTATTTGATTCAACTTCAGCAGAACAGCATTTGCCGCTTTTTTCTTTATCCCCTCTCGAAGTCGAGAGACGTTCGTCACGAACAGGTCATCGCCCACTATTATCTTCTGCGGCATCTTCGCCGTGAGTTCCGCAAACAACTCGAATGAGTCCTCCTCAAATGGGTCTTCTATCAGTTCTATCGGGTATTTCTCTACAAGGGCTTGATAGAATTCAATTAGTTCATCGCCGTCTTTATCCCGACCATCTATACGGTATTTTTTTGTTCTTGTGTCGAAGAAAGACGAAGCCGCCGCATCCATGCCCAGGCATATCTCGTCCTCCGAGTAGCCTGCTTCAGTTATCGCTTCCGTTATCGCATCGAGCGGCTCTTCTGTCATGCTCATAGGTGGTGCATAGCCGCCTTCATCACCTACGTTCGTGGCTATCCGCCCATATTTCTGCTCTAACACTTTTTTAAGTGCGTGGTAGGTCTCAACGCCAGCTCGTAAATTGTCGCTGAACCTGTCAAAACCATTGGGTAAGACAAGGAACTCCTGTACGCTCAGTTCGTTTCCCGCATGCTTACCGCCGTTTATCACATTCATCATCGGTATTGGAAGCGCATATTGTAGCTCCATTCCTGCGACATGCTCGCAGATATACACAAAAAGAGGCGTATTCGTAGATTTCGCCGCCGCTTTACAAACCGCTATTGAGGCTCCCAGAACAGAATTCGCACCTAATTTTGTCTTGTTCGGAGTTCCATCCAATTCGATTAGCCGCTCGTCTATTTCTCTTTGTTCGAGAACGTCCATACCCAGCAACCCGTTCTTAATTACGGTATTAACGGCTTCAACCGCTTTGAGAACACCTTTACCGCCATATCTGCCTTTATCGCCATCTCTTTTCTCCCACGCCTCTTTGGTTCCCGTAGACGCACCCGAAGGCACGCATGCTCTGCCAAACCCGGTCTCGGTATGCACTTCCACTTCTACCGTTGGGTTTCCACGCGAGTCTAAAATTTCCCTACCTTTTATTTCCTTAATTATTGTTGTAGCGGTCATTTTTCTATTTGATTTAAGCTTATGATTTTAGTGTAATTATAATTATAAACATATTTTTATTCTACGAGAGCAGAAGTAAACTTGGGGAAGGGGATATAATTGCCGATGAATCCAAAACTAAACGAGAGCGAGAAAGGAAAACCGAAGAAGGTGCTTGTAACCGACCCTATCTCAGAAGAGGGGATAAAAAAGCTGCGTGAGTTTGCAGAAGTTGATGTTGAGTTGGAATTAAGCAATGAAGAATTAAAGGAGCGTATTGCTGGCTATGATGCCCTGACGGTGAGAAGTGGCACGAAAGTGACGAAAGAAATAATAGAAGCAGGAAGCGAGGGTAAACTAAAGGTGATAGGCAGAGCAGGTGTCGGTGTGGATAACATAGATGTGGAAACAGCGACGGAAAAGGGAATAATGGTTGTGAATGCACCGGCGGCAAACACTATATCTGCGGCGGAGCACACCATTGCAATGCTGCTCGGGCTTTCGAGGAAAATACCCGCGGCGAACATGTCGCTGAAATCGGGGGTATGGGAACGAAAAAAGCACATGGGTGTGGAAGTAAATGGGAAGGTATTGGGCATAATAGGTCTGGGAAGAGTGGGGAGTGAAGTAGTGAAAAAGGCAAAAGGGCTTGGAATGCGGGTTGTCGCATACGACCCTTTTATATCACAGGATAAGGCAGGGGAGCTTGGAATTATGCTTTCGGGCTTTAAGGAGGTTCTCTCTCTCGCGGATTTTATATCGCTGCATACGCCACTGACGAAGGAAACGCATCACATGGTGGGCGCGAAGGAGTTCGAGTTGATGAAAGATGGTGTTCGCGTGATAAATTGTGCTCGTGGAGGTCTAATAGATGAACGTGCGCTAAAGGATGCGATAAAGAGCGGTAAAGTGGCAGGTGCAGCACTGGACGTCTTTGAAGAGGAGCCACCATCATCAGGAGAAAGAGAGCTACTGGAACTGGAAGAAGTAGTGGTTACGCCTCATCTCGGTGCATCCACAGAGGAGGCTCAGAAGGCTGCGGCTATAATTATCGCAGAGGAAGTTATAAATGCGTTAATGAACAAACCCGTAAGGAATGCCATAAACATGATATACGTGGAAGAGGAGCTGATGGGTGCCATAAAGCCTTATTTGGTATTAGCGGATAAACTTGGGCGACTCTCTGCACAGCTCATACCAAAATCAAGTAGAACTGAGCAATTTGAGGTTTCTTATGAGGGGGAAATAGGAGCTGGAGGAGCAGGGGCAGGAACAGGCATAGCGGGAAACACGAGATTGATAACCGTGGCAATGCTAAAGAGCTTCTTATCCTGGTTCATCGATGGCGTGAATTACGTGAATGCCGAAACGATAGCGAAGAAATTCGGGATAAAGGTTACAGAAAGCAAGACCGAGACCATTAAAAATTTCTCCTCGTTGATTAGCATTACGACGACCACGCAGAGCGAAAAGAAAAGAACCGTTGCTGGCACACTATTTGGAAAAGACGACTTAAGAATAGTGCGGCTCGATGGATTCAGGGTAGATGCATCTCCTTCCGGATACATGCTTCTATGCTCCTTTTCGGATAAGCCGGGGGTGATAGGTCCGGTATGTACGATTTTGGGTGACAGAGGAATAAACATCGCAGGGATGCAGGTAGGAAGGGAGAAAGCAGGAGGAGAAGCAGTTATGGTGCTTAACGTAGATAGCAGCGTTGGTGAAGATACAATGGAAAAGATAAAAAAGGTGGAGAACATATTTGATGTGAAACTTGTGAGGCTATGAGATATAAGATAAAACCACAGAGACACGGAGGATTATGAAACCATTTTTAACTTCTCTGTTTCTCTGTGTCTTAAATAGAAGGGGGTTATACGTTATACACAATGAAAAAGAAAAAACCCGAATTCGCACGGTACGGATGGCGGAAAAAGAAGAAATTGAGTAAGAGCTGGAGAAGACCTCGTGGGATTGATAACAAGATGAGAGAGCATATAGCGGCGAAGGGTGCGATGGTGAACTCCGGATACCGGAAGAAGAAAGAAGAGCGAGGACTGCATCCTTCTGGAGTGCGCGAAGTGCCTGTTTTTAATGTGAATGACCTTGGTAAGGCAGTGGCGGCAGTATCGGTACCAACGCCCGTACCCGTAGCAGCGCGGATAGCATCAGGAGTGGGAAGGCGAAAAAGGGAACAAATAGAAGAAGCAGCAGCAGCGCGTGGTATAAAGGTGCTTAATCCTAAATAAAAAATACAATCAAAGAGAAGTTTATGCCAAAAAGAGCTCCTGACCCCATCACCGAGGAAGAACTGAACAAAATCCTTGATGCTGCCATTATACGTGACAGGGACTATTTATTGTTGCGAGTGCTTGCAAGAACGGGCATTCGAATAGGCGAACTTTACGGTGTTTATAAACGTGATCAAGGAAGGTGGATATACGGGATACAGAAGAAGGATATTGACTTCGGAAACAAAAGGCTGTGGGTATATTCGTTGAAACAGCGTAAATACGTAAGAAGAGAAGTTCTTGTTGACGATGCCACTATCGTGCTGCTGAAGAGGTACACGGAAAAGATGAAGCCAGAGGATTATGTATTCAGAAGCATCTCGTACAGGCAGATTCAGCGACTGCCGAGGAAGTATGCTCAGCTTGCAGGGGTGGAAAAAAATGTGTCCTGCCATTCACTTCGACACTTCTTTATCACGCATTCATGGAGAAAAGGGATAGACATTGCCCGACTGCAGCATCTTGCAGGTCATACGGACTTGAAAACCACGATGATATACACGCATGTGACGACAGAAGACGTGGAGAAGAAATATCGTGAGATATACGAAGAATAAGTTTCGCGGCGTATAAAGACTTTTAACATGAAGGAATAATATTAAATGAAGAAGAGGAGAGAAGGAAATGGAAGCTTTAAAATTTTATGTGAAGATTGAGGAAGATTAGGAAAACGACTTTTGAGAGCGTTATAGCTACCTTAAACAGACTGATAGCTCCAGCGAGATAAGTACATTCTGTAAAATAGCTATGAATTTGTGATGCTGAATGGAACGTTCAAAGGTTAAAGAGGCATCTCAAAGAAGAAGGGGACAAAAACGAAATATTTATACTTTTGATGAACCAATCGTGAAGATAATCGAGCGGGAGAAGAAGCTCAGGCTTCTTGAAGATATGAAAAAAGATTGAAGAAACGGCGGAATTCGTGGAGATTATGACGATTGAAGAAGCACACAAGAGATATGGATGGCTTTAATAAAGATACTTATACCTCCCCCCACAAAATTGGAATAAATGTTAAGATGGAGGAGATAAAAAGGGAATAATGAAAATGCCGAATAACCCCTTATCTAAGGGAAAGGAACGGTTTATAGAACAATTAGGCGAACGGGGATTAATAGAGACAATAGTGAACAAATTTAATGCAAATGCGAATAGGCGAATCGTAACGGTTGGGGCTGGCGAAGATGACTGTGCAGTTATAGATGTAGACAGCGCAAGTGGGGGGCGTAAATATCTCGTTGTCACCACAGATACGGTGCAAGAATCAACACATCTTCCGAAAGGTATATCTCCTTTTCAAATCGGCTGGACTGCCGCAGCCGTAAATTTAAGCGACATCGCCGCTATGGGTGCGCACCCTTTTGCATTTACCGTGGCAATGGGCGTTCCTGCACGTACCAGATCCGCATTTGTGGAAGAGGTAGTAGAAGGAATAGAAAAATGCGCCTCGGCTTATCATACGGCAGTCGTCGGCGGTGACGTGACAAGAAGCAAAGAGGTCATCTTAACCGGGACTTGTCTCGGGTTTGCCGACAGCCCTGTGAGGAGAGCAGGAGCCAGAGTTGGCGACCTCGTATGCGTGACGGGTTCTCTGGGTAATGCCGCACTGGCTATGAACCTGATAAAAAGATTTAGAGACACGGAACTAAAAGTGCCCGTGAAGGTAGAAGAAATAGCAAAAAAAGCGCTATTTCAACCTATGCCAAGGATACAGGAAGGCATCGCACTCGCGGACTCGGTATGGGTAACTTCGATGATTGACATAAGTGATGGTCTTGCACTTTCTTTAGCAGAGCTCGCAAAAAGTAGCGGTGTTGGATTTGAGATATACGAGGACAAAGTGCCCGTATTGAGCGAAGAGCTAAGAAGCGCAGAAACGTTTGATTTGTCCTCGATTGGCGTTGAGCGTCGAGCACTTGCATTTTACGGTGGAGACTATGAATTGTTGTTCACCAGTGATGCGAGCGGTTTGAAAAGGATAAGCAAGACGATAAAAATGAGCGTTATAGGTAAAGTAACGCCGCATGAAGCGGGGATATATTTTAAAAAAGGTGAAGAGAAGGAAAAGATAGAATTAATAGGGTATCAGCACTTTTAGTTCCGAAAATTGTTATTAACCACAAGATTACACAACACTTTTTCTTTTTTACAAAAAGAAAACCTGTGCTAAAAGAAAAACAAATAATTTTTTCTTTCTTAGCACAGGTTCTTTCTTTGAAAAAGAAAGAAAGTGTTGTGTTAATCTCGTGAGCTCTCGTGGTTCATTATTTGCAATTTATTACTGGAATGACTATAGTTCGCAATTGCTGCTTTTAACGTATCTACGGCAAGAGCAGCGCAATGAATGTTTTCTTCGGGTAAACCACCTAACACCGCCAAAATACTCTCCGGGGTGAGCATCGAAGCCTTCTCTATCGTTTTTCCTTTCACAAGTTCGGTAATAACACTTCCGCAAGCGACTGACGCACCACAACCATCGGTTATGAATTTACAATCTACAATTTTATCGCTTAAATCCTCTTTGACCTTAACCTTAAGATGTATCTGCATTGTGTCACCGCAGGAACCTGTTACACGTGCAGCACCGCTGGGTTTTTTCAGCTCACCGACGTTTTTTGGATTATATGCCTCCTTAAGTGTCCTTTCGGTGTATATTTCCTTCTCTTCTTTCAATATCTCCGCTTGCAAATTCTCAAGCAGCTCATCAAAATCGGATTTTTTATTTTTTTCGTGCATTTCTTTTCCCAATATACTCTATGAGAAATATAACAGATATTACAAATATACTTCCAAATAGAAACCATAAACCGGGATGAGCAAAGATACCGAATCTCAAAGCTACATCAATCGCTTTTTCGGGGGATACTGATGCTGGTATCGGCGTAGGTGCGGGTATTGGTGCAGGGACTCTGCCTCCTTTTTCCGCTATCGACCGGGTGACTTCTTCCCATGCTGGACCTTTTATCTTCATCGTTAAAAATTCTATTACGCCCGAGCCAGCCACTGCAAAGAATATCACCGTCAAATATCTCTTCAATGTCGCAATGACATCTTTTCTATTTGTCTTTTCCGGAACGATGACAACAAATTTACGCTGCGGTGCGTATATCTTCACGTGTTTCATCTTCTCGCTATATTTCGTCCGCTCTACTTTCGCCAATCCCGCATCGTTAAGCTTGTCAAGATTATATTGAACGGTGCTTAAAGGAATGCGGAGTTTTTCTGCAATTTGTGATGCTGAAAGTGGTTTGGATGCGATAGCCTCTAAAATATTCCTTGCAGTATCGTTAGAAATAATCTGGGATATTTTCTTGGAGTTTTTATCGTTTAAAGGGAGGATTAATAGTTTTTCATCCTCCGTGTTTTCTTTCATCCCCTTATTGTTCTCGTTTGAAACCATCATTGTTATTTTTGTTTTGCCCCTTTTTAAAAATAACTATAACTACAGCTTGATTCGTAGCTATCGAAAAACTTATAAAGGGTAAAAAACAAACAGGAGTTTCAAGTAATAAAACAAAAATGGAAAAATACACCAAAATAGCGGTTGTCGTCGTGCTCTGTGTATTAGCAGCTTCAGCGGGTTTTCTGGTTTCTACATTGCCGTATTTAGCAGGACCGACTGATCATTCACAACGGAACAGGTATCCAACGGAAGAAGAAGACAGATTCGCACTACCACCAGAGCCTCCAATGTCCATGCCAATGCCTACGCCCGTACCGCGGGCCGCACCAGAATCACTAATGTCAAAATATGCGGAAAAAACGATGTCCGTTGGAACACCAGAATCACAATATGCCGATACGGATACTGAGAGAAAGATAATCCAACGTGCTTCATTGCGCATCGAAGTAAAAGACTTCCAATCGAGTTCTGATGCCGTTATTGATATTGTAGAACGGTCAAATGGGTTTATCTCTGATTCGCACTCCTATGTTACCGATACCGGACGTAAGAGAGGTAGTACCACAATCAGGATACCAGCAGATAGGTTCATTGCAGTTATCAACGAAATAGAGTGCGTTGGCGACGTAAAATCAAAAGATACATCTGGAGAGGACGTTACAGAGGAATATATTGATTTGACGGCGCGGCTTAACAATTCCGAGCGGCAGGAGCAGAGGTTACTGGAGATTCTGGATATGGCTAATAATACAAAGGAAGTACTCGAAGTAGAGCGAGAAATATGGCGAGTGCGAACTGAAATCGAACGGCTTACCGGGCGGATAAAGTATCTCGAGAACAGGGTCGAGCTTGCCACGATTTCCGTTTCATTATATGAGCCAGAGCCGATAACACATAGCTGGGGGATAAGGGATGCTATTCGTTCTGCATTCGAATGTTTTGTGTCGGTGATACGAGGGTTGATAATTCTTGTTGGTTACGCACTGCCGATATTAATTCTGGTTGGGCTCGGGTGGCTGGTCAAAACGAAGTTGATGCCGAGATTGCGGAGGAAGAGGGATGGTAAGTGAAAAATAAAATTGGTTAGCTCCTCTTATAACCACATAATTACACAGATTTTCACGAGATTTAAGAAGATACAAGAAGTCAGAGAGCAGGGGTCTGAATTCTGTTTTCTACTCTCAATTTTCCGGTCTTGTGTCTATCTTGTGGAATCTCGTGGTTTTTTACCACAACTCTACAAATACCCTACACGTTAGATCCAAACAGAAAATCATCAAATTTTAGCAGTGCATGCCATGTTTCCTTACATTCACAATCTATCTCCGCGAGGCGTTCTAAGACGTTCAAGTTCTGCGTTATGTTGAACCCTTCTATCGCTTCTGTTATTTCCATGTCGCACTTACCGCAATTATGCGGTCCGCGGATATGCCCCGCACCCACGGGGTCAGACGTCACCACGACATTTTCGTTTCCTTTTTTTATCTCTTTTACGGCCTCGACAGCACTCCAGAGCCACGGTGGTCTATAATACCTTCTTTTCCATAAATTCTCTAAAGGTGTATATTTCTGCACGTTACTGAGGTTCAACGAGATTATGGAACTATAAGGAGCGACAAGCTCAGCGGATTTTATAATGTCTTCTATCGCCTTTTTCTCGGATACAAAAGGAGGTTTAAGCAAAAGATACGTCTTTACGGTTGCGTCGCATTCGTGCACGATTTTCGCTGCTGTTTTATAATCGGCGAATGAGAAACCCTTGTTTATGTATTTCGAGCGGATAAAATCATCTGCGGTTTCTAACCCAATAGCAAGCTCAAGATGCTTAACGATATTCAAATCGCCGATTTTCTCCTCGTTTATAAACTCCGGTCTCGTTTCTACTATCAGTTTCTTTATCGCTTGCCTGTTGTTCACCAGCTCGGCTATCGCGATTCTCGTTCCGCTTGATATCTCTCGTTCGTCGAGGAAGCTGCCGGAAGTGAAAATCTTGAGTATAAAATCTTCTTCCGGGCTAGTTCTTAATGCTCGTTCAAGTTGAGCCAGGATGTCTGCCTGTGTTACATCTGCGGATTCGTGCCAGTAGCCGCACATCGTGCATTTCCGCCACTGACAGCCCACCGTCCGCAGTATGACGGTCAGGCATTTTAGCGGCTTTTGCTCTTCGGTGAAGTAGTCGTAATCGAGCCAAGATGCTACGGGGGTTTTATTTTTTGATGTGGTCATGGTTTTCATTGTGATTATTGCCAGAGGATAAGACAATAAAAAAGCCCTATCTCATTTCTGTTTCGTCATCCACCTTCCGCTCGTACGTCTGAACCCACATCCCCTTACTTTGCTCCCAGGGTTTTCCCGTCTTG
>PIXU01000107.1 GCA_003601795.1 Candidatus Methanophagales archaeon | reverse complement strand
TGTACGAGTCGAGTTTCTGTAATTCGGCATCCAGGCTACTTATGCCGTCCTCTCTGAAGAAGCTTCTAATCAAAACAAACCTATCATAGCCGTTAAAGTCCTCAAGAATCCTTAGCAGAAACCTTGACTTTCCAGCACCAGGCTTTCCAATCACAAGCAACTTGTTTGTAGTTTCCAGCGCTTCTTTCGCTTCCTTTATCTCTTCCCTTTCAGCGTATTCAATCTGTGTTTTTCCGGCTAAAATCTCGCTACTCAACTCTTTTAAATCGGAAATAATTAAAAATTGCCTTGATTCCGCTTCTTTTTTCCTTCTTAACTCTTCTATTATTCCCTCTAAATACCTTTCAACACTTTCTACCACTTCTTTTGTGATGGCACCTTGATTTTCTAATTTCCCAAGTTCGATAACTACGAACTCCTTAAACGTTCCATCCTTCTTTATCGCTTCTCTGCAAAACAACTCGTAGTAGTTCTTCGCTAAATCATCAAAAATATCTTCTCTTCCATTGAAATATTGAGAAACCAAAGATTTCCTAGCTTCTTCACTAACATCTAATTTCCGCAACTCGCGAAGGATTTCCTCCTCCTTCTTCTTCAAATTTTCCAAAATACTTTTGGCTTCGGGGTCCTCCGATTGTTTAATGGTTTCGTTTAACGCCTTTTTCAGAAGCCCGAAAGCATCCTTCTCGTCAATTCTTCCAATTAATCCTTTAGCAAGACCTGCTAAACTGATAATATCACCAATTCCAATTTTTAACAGTAACCGGAGCCCGAAGGCGATTAATAGCTCTAACATTTCACATCTTGCACAATCAAAATCAATACCTCTAATAGTTTAAATTTTTTTGATAGCGTAAGGCTGTCCCGCAATTGCTTTTGATGCCAAAAATTTTGCTTCTTTTTGGATTTAAAGTACTATTTGCCTTTCTTTTTCTTCCGATTTCGAATTGTTGGACAGCCTTGCGTCTCAGTAAATCCAGAGCAGCATCCACGCCGAACTTCCTCAACACCAACTCCACGCATCTCGCTATCAATCTTGTATCCGCATCAGCATCTTCTTCATCTTGTATAACTTATTCAACGCCTCGATTGGGGAAATCTCTTCTAAATTTATTGATTTTAGCTCCTCAACTACAGGATGCATCTGCACCACATATTCCTTCTTCGTTTCCACTTCTGCTTTTCTCTTCAATCCCTCCTTTTCTACCTCGTTCTCCAACCGTCGTAAAACGCTTTTTGCGGATTCTATCACCTCCTCAGGCAGTCCAGCAAGTTTAGCAACCTGAATCCCATAACTTTTTGAACCCCTTCCTTCCACAACCTTCCTTACGAAAAATATCTCATCACCTGCTTCTTTTATTGAAACATTATAACAGTTCGTGCTCTCAAGTGCATCAGCAAGTTCTGTTAGCTCATAGAAATGCGTTGCGAACATCGTCTTCGCTTTTAACCTGGTATTTACATATTCACCCACAGACCACGCTATACTGACACCATCCAGGGTGCTCGTACCTCGCCCAATCTCATCGAGAATTATCAAGCTTCGTTCTGTCGCATTATTCAAGATGTTTGCGGTCTCGCTCATTTCCACCATGAACGAACTCTGACCCATAGAAAGATCGTCATAAGCACCAACTCTTGTAAATATCCTATCCACAATGCCTATTTTCGCTTCGCGCGCAGGCACAAAAGAGCCAAGTTGCGACATCAGCACGATTAAAGCCGTCTGGCGCATGAAAGTTGATTTCCCACTCATGTTAGGCCCCGTGATAAGCATCAAACGGTTATTTTTGTCAAGCCGAACATCATTCGGCACAAACCCTTCTTTTACCTCCTTTTCCACCACGGGATGCCTGCCTTCTCGTATCACAATCTCATTACCTGCGTCCACTTCCGGGCAGCAATATCCGTTTTCCGCTGCAACTTCAGCAAAAGACAGGAGCATATCGAGTTCAGCAACTAAATTTGCAGCTTCTTGTATATCTTTTGCTCTTTTTCCCACTGCTTTTCGTATTTGCTCGAACAACTCATATTCCAGTTCTTTTATTCTTTCCTCGGCACTCAGCGCTTTCGCCTCGTAATCTTTCAATTCCTCCGTCACATACCGTTCTGCCTCTGTAAGCGTCTGTTTTCTGATATACGTTTCAGGCACCTTCCCTGCCCACGATTTCCGCACCTCGATGTAATATCCAAAAACTTTGTTGTAACCCACCTTAAGCGATTTAATTCCGGTGCGGGCTTTCTCGTGCTCCTCAAATTCCGCCAACCATCTTCTCCCTTCGTGTTTTATTTTTCTCAGCTCATCCAGCTCAGCATTAAAACCCTCTCTTACCAAGCCTCCTTCCTTTATTGTCCCCGGAGGCTCCTCTATTATGCCACGTTCTATCAAATCTACCACTTCTGAGAAGTCCTTGGTCCGTAACGCTTTCAAAATGGTTCGTATCTTTTCTGCACGACATTTCTTTAACAATCCTCGTAAATCATTTATTTGCAGTAGAGACCGTTTAAGCAAGACCAAATCTTTTCCATTTGCATTTCCAAACGATATCCTGCTTATTATCCGTTCGATATCATACACTTCTCTGAATATCTCCTTCAATGATTCCCTTAGTAGTATGTCCTCGTAAAATTCTTTTACCACTTCTTCCCTTCTTTTTATCTCCACAGTGTCAAGCAAAGGGAACTGTAAATTCTTCTTCAGGAGTCTTGAACCCATTCCTGTAAGTGTTTTGTCCAGCACACCGACAAGCGTCCCGCGTTGTGTTCCATCTCTTATGTTATTAAATATTTCCAGGTTTCTAACGGTAACACTATCCAAAATCATGTAATCGGAGACGAAGAAGGTCTTAGGCGGTTTTATATGCGACAACACACGCTTTTGTGTATCGCGTAGATAGGAAATCACGGCACCTGCAGCTGTTATGCCTGCTTTAAGCTCAGCACAACCAAAACCATCGAGCGAGATAACGCCATAATGGTTTATCAGTGTGGTGTATGCATTTTTATAATCGAAATAGTAATCATCATATCGAGAAATGGTGCAAGTATTCAGCTCCAATTCGAGTTCAAGCGAATCCGGCAGAATTATCTCCGCCGGCTTCACCCGGTCTATCTCGTTCAGCAGTGAGGAATGCGATATATCGTCATCTAATTCTGTTAATAAAAACTCGCCCGTAGAAACGTCAACGATTGCAATACCGGTCTTGCTATCCACCAGGTTCACACACATCAGATAATTGCTGATTCTCTCCTCTAAGAAAGAGTCCTCAATAACCGTTCCAGGTGTAATCAACCTCACGACCTCTCTCTTTTCTACATCTTTATGCGTTTTATCCCATATCTGTTCGCATACTGCCACTTTGTAGCCCTTTGTGATCAATTGTCTTATGTAAGGTGTGACCGCATGAAAGGGGACGCCAGCCATCGGTATTCTCTTAGCTGCTCCTTTACCCCTGCCAGTTGTGGTTAAAGCAATGTTCAGCTCCCGAGCTGCTATTTTTGCATCTTCACCAAAAGTTTCGTAGAAGTCGCCGACACGGAAAAGTAAGATGGCATCGTGATATTTCTCTTTTATTTTATAGTACTGCTGCATCATTGGTGTTATTTCGGGCATTGTCATCCCCCTCTACATTACACGTAGCTAAACTCAAGTGATAAATCTTGTGTTGTAGTTTATAATTATAAGTGCACACATCATAAAATATGTAAAGAATGGAAAAGAAAAAGGGCTCGTGGCTTAGCTTGGATAAAGCACCGGCCTTCTAAGCCGGGGATCGCGGGTTCGAATCCCGCCGAGTCCGTACTAATGAAGAATTTCATACAGACGTCAATCACCGAAGCCGGCGAGTCTGATGGGTGGAAAGGCAAAAATTCGGAGGACGAATGATTATAGTTCATCCAAAATAAGCTCAACTGCTCGCTGGACTGCTGCATCAACCTCCGGGCTCAGTGATTCCCCCTAAGGAGATTTTCTGGACTTCGCAACCAATAACAATTGTAGTAGGTGGAAGGGTGCTGATTGCCTTGGCGAAGAGAAGGAGCTCTTCTAATCTTGTTTCGTGAATACTGAGTGAGAAGGAGTTCATCGTTCTTCAGGCTTCGGTTCCTCCACTGCTTTGCTTTTATTTCGCTGCGATAGATTGTCCCTGGCTTTCCTCCTTTCTGTACTGCGTCAACAAAGATTACGAGCTCATAATCACGAAGGTCTGGTGCCAGCGTCACGCCACAAAGACCGACATCTCGTGCTTCCACGTTCTCATGCAGATTCCTCGCCATCGGCGCCTCTATGACCCTTGGTCCAAAGCCGTCATCTCCCATGTACTTGTTCCCAAGACCTGCTACGAGGATTTTTGGCATCTTTATACTTACTCGAAAAAAAATTTGAGAAAAGAACTTTTCTCTGATGAATTCAATTCATCGAAAATTACTTATTATAGAAGGGTAAAGACAATTAAATTAAAAGAAATCCGCTAATGACTTCTGTTTTTTCGCCTCTTTTTCCCCCTCTTCCACTTCTCTTCCTTTTACTTCCGCTCTTCCTACTTTTTCTGTTTCTATTAACTCTCTACCTCTTCTTATCAGTGGCTTATCAACTTCTCCTCCAGCTTTAACCACACCTTTCTTTCCCTTTACCATCCCATCCCCTTTTCTCACCGCGGTCGCAACCGCATCCTGGTATATCCTTTTCGCCTTCTCTTCCCCATTTTCATCTTTATCGCTAACTAAAAATGCTATTTGGGGAACGTCCAGGCGCAGTGATGCTGCAATATCCACCGCCTTTCCCTCGTCGCGAAAAAAGAACTTCAAAAAAGGAACGACAAAGAATCGTGCATAGCTCAGTGGCACTTTGCAATATTCCGCTATTCTCTTCGCTATCGATTCTCTTATCGGTGCGGATTTCCTATCTTCCACGCCTTGCCATCGAGTTCGCTGCCAGGGTGAACGGAAATATCGCTGCTTTTGCCATCCATATTTTTCCACGCCCTGCATCTCTTTTGCAGAAAGCACGCCGCATACCATTAAACTGGATGCATAGCGCCAGAACTTGTAATTCTCCCTGCGTTTTACTCGCCCTAAAAACGTATCCGCCCTGCTCAGGTAATGCAAACCGTGCAAAAAGCTTTCTTTATTATTTTCATACGAGAAATTCTTATATACCCATTGTATGCTTTCCTCTGGCGTCCTGTCAAGACTGTAAAGAGAAGAAAGAGCTTCTTGCACCTTGTATCCCTCTATACCAAAAATCTTCTTCATTACCTCGAAAATATCTGCTTCAATGTCTCTTTCCCCGGTCGTTATATCGCCCTCGCTTATTTTACCAAATTTTGATATAGAAATCGCATGCAAGTCGTTTATTGCAGACCTCAAATCACCATTAGCGTTCTCCGCCAAAGCATGCAGTGCTTCATCTCCTACTTCTATTCCTTCAACACGACTTATCTTTTTGAGCACTCGAAAAACCTTTTCATCTCCTATTCGGTCGAACTTAATTATCTTACAATTCCGTTGCAACGCCTGCCCCATTTTGTGTTTATCATTGGCGATGAGGATTATTGGCTGTGTGCTTCTTTTTACTATTTCTGTTATCGCCTTTGTTCCACCGCGGTCTTCGTTACCATGAAGATTGTCAGCCTCGTCCAAAATGATTAATCGCGTCGTCTTGCTAAATGTATTACTCGTAGAGGCAGGTCCTACAATGCATTTTATCACTCCTGCGCTTCTTTTATCCGATGCGTTCAGCTCTATGACTTCCCATCCGCACTCAGAAGCAAGTGCATAGGCTGCTGATGTCTTTCCACAGCCCGGTGGACCGTGAAGAATAGCAGCCTTCTTCGCCTTTTCCTTACAGAGTGCTTCAGCCCACTCTATTAACTCTTCTAACGCTTTTTCGTTGCCCACTACCTTTCTTAACCTCTTTGGTCTGTATTTCTCTGTCCATTCCTCGCTATTCCCTTGCATTGTCGTTATATCATTGACGTGCATCCCTGATATATCTTTGAAAAAAATAGAAAAGTTCTTATTTGAGAAGTGAAAAACACCAAGTTGAGTAGATAAATGAACGAGGATAAAAAGAGAGAAAAAAAGGAAAAAGCAGCAGAATCTGCGGCTTCTTTGATAAAAGATGGGATGATAGTTGGTCTTGGTACGGGATCTACGGCAGAAATTGCGGTAAGAAGGATAGGTAACAGAATAAAGGAGGAAGGACTCAAACTTTTGGGCATTCCTACTTCACTTCAAACCGAGATGTTAGCAATAGAATGTGGAATTCCCATTACCACTCTTTCGGAGCATCCTTCCCTGCATATATGTATAGACGGGGCAGACCAGGTAGACTCTCAACTGAATTTAATCAAAGGTGGCTGGGGCTCGCATACAAGGGAGAAGATAGTGTCTTACGCAGCGAAAAAACTTGTTATCTGCATTGAGGAAGAAAAATTGGTGGAGTTGCTGAATAGACCTGTTCCGTTAGAAGTGTTACCATATGCCGTGAAAATAGTGGAGAACCAGGTGAAAGAGCTTGGTGGTGTGCCTGTTTTAAGGAAAGAAGGAAATAAAGGGAGATATTTTATAACGGAGGAAGGGAATCTAATAATAGATGCGGATTTTGGCATTATAAAGAATCCGGAGAGCATGAACAATACTCTCTCTTCTGTCGTCGGCTCTGTTGAGCATGGGATATTTACGAATGCTGCGGAAGTGCATGTGGGCGATGAAAAAGGAGTTAGGATCTTTAAAAAATAAATGATATATGTTTATATATAAAATCCGAGATATATCAAGAGAAGAAGCTAAAAACGAGATAAGGGACTACCTGAAGAGCAGAGACAAAGCATGGCTAGATGAGATTGCTGATGATCTCGATTTCGCATTCGCTGTGGAAATAATAGAGGAATTAGAAGAATGGAGAAAAGGGAGGATTGATAAAAATGAAATTGTTGGTAAGTCCGAAGGATATGGAGGAAGCGAAGGCGGTGATTCGTGGAAATGCGGATATTATAGATGTGAAGAATCCGAAAGAGGGTTCCTTAGGTGCTAATTTCCCATGGATTATAAAGTCAATAAGGGCATTGGTGGAAAAGGAGAAAGGGAATGGGATGAAAATAAGCGCTGCGATAGGGGATTTTGATTATAAACCAGGAACTGCTTCTTTAGCTGCGTTAGGTGCTGCCGTCGCCGGTGCGGAATACATAAAGGTCGGATTGCACAAAATAAAAACGAAGCAAGAAGCGATAGATTTGCTCACCGGGGTTGTTAAAGCAGTGAAAGACTTCGCTCCAACAAAAAAAGTCGTTTCTGCTTTCTATGCTGATTACAAACGAATAAATTCGATTTCACCTTTTGAAATTACGGCGATAGGAGCAGAAGTGGAAATAGATGTGGCAATGATAGATACCGGTATAAAGGACGGAAAGTCAACGTTAGAATTTCTGAGTGAGGAAGAGCTCAAAACGTTCGTTTTGGAATCGAAAGCGCTTGGACTGCTGACTGCTCTTGCGGGCTCGCTAAAATTTGAGGATGTTTCCGCAATAAAGGAGATAGGACCTGACATAATAGGTGTTAGGGGTATGGTGTGTGGAGGTAACAGAGAAGACAGCGTAAGGGCGGAATTGGTGAGAGAGTTGAAGAGGATGGTAAGAGGTGAACTATGAAAGTTAGGAGAAAAAGTCTTTGCGAAAAATTTTCATTCCTTTATATAATATAATAAAAAAAGAAATGTGTAAATGGGCATAGCGGCCATAGCGACGGGGAAACTCCCGGACTCATTCCGAACCCGGCAGATAAGCCCGTCAGCGTTCCTTACTGTACTGAGTTGCGCGAGCACTTGGGAACTAAGGATCGCTGCTATGCCCATAAATCATACATAACTATGCCTTTCTGGGATAAAAACATTGAAACGCTGCCTCGCGATGAACTTGAGAAATTGCAGGTTAAGCGGCTGAAGGATACAGTCGCCCGGTGCAGGAAATCCATCTTCTACCGAAACCGTCTGGAAGATATAGATGAATCTCTGTTCACTACGCCCAAGGATGTCTCCATGATCCCGTTCACCACAAAGGATGACCTGCGCGCTAATTATGACTTCGGTCTTGTAACCGTGCCAAAGGAAGAAATCGTGCGTATGCATTCCTCTTCAGGCACTACTGGGAAGGCTACCGTCATCTTCCATACAAGACAGGACATCGAGACTTGGTCTGACCTCGTTGCCCGATGCATTGTTATGACAGGGGCATGTAAGGCGGACGTCTTCCAGAATATAATTAGTTACGGCTTGTTTACCGGCGGTCTGGGACTCCATTACGGCGCTGAGAAGGTTGGTATGCTGACCATTCCTTCAGGTGCCGGCAATACTAAACGTCAGATACAATTGATGAAGGATTTCAATACAACGGTCTTCCATGCAACGCCTTCTTACATTCTGTATGTTTCCGAAGTAATGGTTCAGGAGGAGTTCGACCCGAAGGAGTTCGATTTGCGCATCGGTTTTGTGGGTGCTGAGCCACATTCGGAGCAGACCAGGCAGAGGATTGAAGACATATATGATATAAATGTGTTTAATTCATACGGCATGTCTGAGCTTAACGGACCCGGAGTAGCCTTTGAGTGTGAAGAAAAAAGTGGCATGCACCTCTGGGAAGACAGTTACCTTCTCGAAGTCGTTAACCCAGATACCGGCGAAGTACTTGCCCCTGGGGAAGAAGGAGAGCTGGTTATTACTACATTAAGCAGGGAAGCAATGCCCATCCTCCGGTATCGAACTGGGGACCTTGCCAGAATCGTTGATGAAGGCGATAAATGCTCTTGCGGCAGGACCCATGTGAGGATTTCTCGTATAAAAGGGCGCTGTGATGATATGCTCATTGTTAAAGGTGTTAATTTATACCCAAGTCGGATAGAGGAGGTTCTGATGAGTTTTCCCGAAGTTGCCGCAAATTATCAAATCGTCCTGGAGCGCGAAGGGTGTCTTGATTCATTGACGGTGAGAGTAGAGTTGTATCCTAAAATGTTTGACGGCGATCTGAGGAAACTGAAAAAACTTGAAGCAGACATTACTAAAAGTATCCAGGACGAGATTATTATAAGACCAAGAATCGAGTTTCACGAGTACGGAAGCTTGCCGAGGAGTGAGGGCAAGGCAGTACGAGTTGTTGATATGAGGGGTGAGATTTAAATGACCAATTCCTTATCAATAGCCCTTTTAAACAAGGTAGCGAAGTGATAGAACCTCTCTTCTATGTCTTTTTCTATTTCTCCTAAGTCTTGTCTTGCTTTCTCCACAACTTCATCAAAAACATCTGGATCACGTATGTCTTTACCCATTCCTTTATAAAAGATCAAAAGAGTTTTTAAATGGATTTCTGGATATTCTCTACGACCAGCATAATATGCAGTATATCTAACTACTAAGCAGTTAGAAGAAGGGTCGATGTCAATTACTTCTAAATCCTCGTAACCTTGTTTTTGGAGTTGTTTACTTAATTCTTCTTTGTATCTCATCCTAAAATCTTTATCGGTTTTTATTTTTTCTATGGTATCCTCTGTTAATTCAGACATGTCATAAAAGAGTTTAGATACTATTTTTACTCCCTTATAAACTTCATTAATTATTATCTCGTCCAATATTTCATTGAGTTCCATTTGCATCTTCCTCACATATATTTAATAGTTTTTTTACATAAGAATTTTTTCATTTTCCTAAATAAAGAGTTGACCAAACTTCTTTTGAGATGGGGCAGCCCAGATTTGAACTGGGGTCCATGGCTCCCAAAGCCACGAGGATAACCTGGCTACCCTACTGCCCCCCTTTCTTTATAACTTTCACTTAATTAATTAACTTAAACTATATTAATGGATTTAATTAAATGCACTTTCTTCTCTTCGGTAAGAAGATTTAATTTAATCTATATACTTTAACCTCTTTATTCGAATAGAAAAGCGTATAACCCTCAACAGACTGGTCGGTCCAGAGCCGATAATAAGTAGTTTGATTTGTGAGATTGTTCATTCCCACCAATCGCCCATTCTCATCGAAAGTCATCCTTACTGACTCATTGCGTGATGTCAGGTTGTAGCCTGCGGCATAACCTATTATGGAAGATATAAAAGCATCGTTTAGAAAAAGCATCAGATATACCTCTGAACTATTATGTTTCTGCTTGAGTGTTCGGGCTATCTGTAATCCTTTGTCAGGGTCAATTGCCATAATAACCGCCGAAACTGCCTTCACATCCTCGTCTGGAAAGTGCATCTGGTCAATTACAATTACCGACCTCCGCTGTGCGAAATACGCTAATGAATTACCATAGTCCCACCAGTGGATAAACAGGGCATCGGGGTTGGTATTGTCTTTAATGTACAAAAATGCTTGTTTCCATCGGGATTAACGGCATAGCTTTGAAAATGACGCACTTCGTTTACAGAACCAATGACCAGGTTTACGAAGGCGATGCACAACATCAAGATAATACTCACTGCTGCCAGTTTTTTCCATACTGCTTTCTGCTGTCCTGTCCTGCTATTTCCAATATGAAAGAAGCCCTATCTCCTTGCTGCACTGCTCGCTACTAAGAATCCGACAACCACTTTTTTCGTTGCGCTTGTAAAGTGCATACACACCAACCGTGGTCAGAGCAATCCCAACCAGCAGGAATGTACCGAAAAGAGCTTCAAAGCTTTCGAGCTCTGTAAATCGCAGCATCTGTGCAGCTCTTAATATCTCTCTGGAACTCGTACCGGATAGAGTATTAACGCTATTATTGTTCCAAAAGGCAGCGTAGAAACGACGAGATGGCAAGAAGATAAGCCATACCGGGCTGATATAAGGGTGCCGAGCTGAAAGGGTCAGGAACCGCTGGGTGTCCAAAGCTGTAAATATATTCCGCCTGTCTTGCTATACAGCTTCCCACGCACCGCCCATAAAGCTATTGTAAAGGCTAAGATGAACAGTAAAACGAGAGGAAGTAACTCTTCTTAAAACCTCTCCCGACTTCCACTTTTTGCCATTGGCAGTTTCATTACATTTAATTTTTTAATTTTTATAAAATCATGAGTTTCTTCTCAAATCTCGTCAGATTTTCACAGCCATTTTTCAGCACCAGCACCATATCCTCCAGTCTAACGCCCCCTATTTCGGGGTCGTACAATCCTGGCTCTATTGTAATCACATTTCCTCTTCGCAGTTCGTAGTCATTGTCGCCAACTTTTGGTTTCTCATGCAAATCCAAGCCCACTCCATGCCCGGTAGAATGGATAAATCCCGTTTTGCTCCTTTTTCTTATCGTTCCGTATCCTCCTTCCTCGAATATATCACATATAAGATTATGCACCTCTTTGCATGTTATTCCTTCTTTAATAAGAGCAAAGGAAGCATTCTGAGCGTGCTTTACCGCTTCATACATCTCTTTTAGCTCCTT
>PIXU01000106.1 GCA_003601795.1 Candidatus Methanophagales archaeon | reverse complement strand
CCACTTACGTGCAGGTGGTTCCAAGCGTATATACGACTCTAGATTGTGTAATTATCGCTATTTTTTCGTTCTTGCTCGGTGCAAGCGCTTTTTATCTGCTCTCCATCAGGTTCAGGACTCCTGAAAAAGAGAGGATTGAGCAGGAAGCGGAACAAAAGGAGGCGGGTTCGGAACTGGCATTAGAGGTGCAGGATGCCGATACACAAGTTCCAGAAACGAGCAAGTCGAGTGCGGGTGTCACTTCTGAGGACGAAGCAGGGCTTCTGAAGATACTGAAAGGGAACGAGAAGCGCGTGATAGAAGCGCTCATGGAATACGGCGAGATGAACCAGGCGGACCTCTCAGCCCGAACTGGGATACCGAAATCCACGCTCTCGAGAATATTACGGGATCTGGAGGACCGCGGTTTGGTATTTCGTTACGATTACGGGATGAGCAAGATGGTGAAACTGGATTCCAAAAAGAGTGTCTAACTCTTTCTAAATAGCTCCATTTCCTTTTCCAGGTCCTCATACGAATAACTTGATCTATATCCTTTCCTTATTAGATAATCTACCATCTCTCTAACAGTTAAACCAGCGAGTTCTGCTGCACCATCTATTGATACTCTTCGCTCTTTGTAGAGTCTTGCCGCCTTCTCTCTCTTGTATTCTCTGAGACCCTCCAATATAAACTGCCTTATAACCGTGGACTTGTCCACTTTCTCCTCCTTCGCGCTCTCTTCCAACTCCTTCAAAATTTCCTCTGGTATCCTCACACCAATCGTCACTAATTTACTCATCTATCTCAACCTCCGCTATTATTCTATCCAGTAAACCTCTTTCAAACCAGCTTATCTTCTTCAATTCTTCTAAACCTTCCACCGCTTTTTTCTTAGCTATTATCCCTTCCTCAAACATCCATTTTACTATTGACGGTGTTCCAATGACTTTTAAGTTTAGCAGTGTTCTGTTCTCCCTTACAACATCATCATCCGATGCAATGGCATCGTATTTACCATCCATGTAGAGAGCAACGGCTTCTGCCTCCCCACCCGTCATCCCAAATCTTTCAATCTCCTTTATTCTATCTACATTTGCATCCAAAACCATAATCCTGCCTTCCCTTATCAAACCATCTGTAATCAAAGCATCGTTATACCGCCCCAACGAGTCTTTTACCGACTCTTTAAACACTTTACGCGGGATTACTACCTCCATATTCTCGACCAAGCTCCTCAAAAGCGTTATTTTTGACAGGTGTATGACCGTCATCGCATCCATGATAATCCGTTTCACAATGTTATACATTATGATTCATGATATATAAATGAGTACCGCTAACCGGGGGAAGGGAGGCGCTTTAAGGGTATCCCTCAAGGCGAAGCGATGCGAATACAAAAGATGCAAAAAGTGATAACCGCGTTTTTTCGAAAACCACTTCCTGGCAGTTATAGTTCCAAAAATTCATCCAAGTAAGCCCTGCCTCTTTGATGATTGCTTTTAATTTTTGTACTTGTTTACCGCTGAGCCCGCAGAGAACACAGTGAGTCAGGAAAATCATAAGCGGATTCCTGAAGATCAGGACCCGGAGCGCGATATACCTCAATCTTGCGTCAAAGTTCATGCTTCCTACGACCATTCAAGTGCTTATCGAAGGGTAGTCAATCTTTGTAAGGGAGATGCCAAATGTATATACTGTCCTGGATTGTATGTTCGGAATCGGCGTTACAGGTGCAGGATGCTGATGCACAAGTTCTGGAAACGAGCAAGTCGAGTGCAGGTGTCGCTCCGGAGGATGATAGAGCAGGGCATCTGAAAATACTGAAAGGCAACGAGAAGCGCGTGATAGAAGCATTGGTGGAATACGGAGAGATGAACCAGGCGGACCTCTCAGCCCGAACTGGAATACCGAAGTCCACGCTTTCGAGAATATTGCAAGACCTGGAAGACCGCAGTTTGATATTTCGATATGATTACGGTATGAGCAAGATGGTGAAGCTTGCCTAAAAAATCCAAATCTCAAGCACCTATAACAAACAAATTTCTATCCAGTTTGTTCCTGGAATAAAACTCTTGTGCGATGCCGCAATGCATGGGCCCGAAGGGATTCGAACCCTTGACCGCCCGGTATCTCACAAAGAAATTCTTTAGGAGGTGATACCCATCGGATTCCCTGTTATGAGCCGGGCGCTCTAACCATGCTAAGCTACGGGCCCCTTCCCTTAATAATTAAACTTTTCTATATATAAATATAAATAAAGGACATCATGGACACAACAATTAAATCAATCAGGGCTAGAGAGATCCTGGATTCGAGGGGAAATCCGACCGTAGAGGTGGAGATAAAATTAGAGGGTGGTGTCAGATGCAGTGCTGCGGTGCCATCAGGTGCTTCAACCGGCATTCATGAAGCTGTTGAACTAAGAGATGGAGACCCGAAAAGGTATGGAAATAAAGGAGTCTTAAATGCCGTTGATCATGTAAACCACGCGATAGCAAAGGAACTAAGGGGGAAGGACGCCCTGAATCAGGTGCTGCTGGATGAATTGATGATCAAGCTCGATGGAACGCCGAATAAGAATAAACTCGGCGCTAATGCAATACTGGGTGTTTCGATGGCAATCGCGCGTGCGGCGGCGACAGCACTGGGTGTACCCCTGTATAGCTATCTCGGTGGCTCCACTGCGGTCCTTTTGCCCGTACCCATGATGAATATTATGAATGGTGGTGTTCATGCAAACTGGCAGAGTGCGGATTTTCAGGAGTACATGATTGTTCCGTTTGGAGCATCGAGTTTTAGAGATGCGCTAAGATGGGGAAGTGAAACATACCACGCCTTAAAAGGGATATTGAAAGAGCAGGGGCATAGTACGGGTATCGGCGACGAGGGCGGATTTGTACCAAAGGTATCCACAAATGAAGAACCGCTCGAACTGATCCTTAAAGCCATTGAACGGGCAGGATATGAACCCGGGAAGGATATCGGTATTGCCATAGACCCGGCATCGAGTGCTTTTTATAATTATAAAGAAGGCAGGTATGTGCTTAAAACAGAAGACAGTCAATTAACCGCAAGCGAGATGGTGGAAAAATATGAATCGCTGGTTGCGAAATATCCTATCGTGGTGATAGAAGATGGATTGGCGGAAGATGACTGGACGGGCTGGAAGACTCTAAATAGCCGGCTGGGAGACCGGATAGAGCTCGTAGGCGATGACCTTTTTGTAACCAGTGTCGAACGAATTGAACGCGGGATAAGAGAAAAAGTTGCCAATTCGGTGTTAATAAAACTGAATCAGGTCGGCACGGTAACAGAGGGTATTGCAGCCGTCAGATTAGCGCAGAAATTCGGCTGGGGCGCCATGATCTCGCATAGAAGTGGAGAAACAGTGGACTCCTTTATTGCGGATCTCACCGTTGCTATGGAGTCAGGACACTTAAAATCGGGAGCACCATGCCGTGGAGAGCGGGTAGAGAAATACAATCAACTTCTGCGGATTGAGGAAAGTCTGGGCGATACAGCAATTTTCGCGGGGAGAGAAGGTTTTGTAAGATGAAAAATATTTTTTATGGAAGTAATACTTCACGTTGACATGGACTGTTTCTTTTCTGCTGTGGAAGTAAGAGAGAATCCAGAACTGAAAGGCTTGCCGGTAATCGTAGGCGGAAGAATCGAGACAGAAGAAGAAAAAACCGTTGAAGGATTCGATAAAAGAATAAGAGGCGTTGTAAGCACATGCTCATACGAGGCAAGAGACCACGGTATTCATTCTGGAATGCCACTTTCCAGGGCACATCAGCTATCCCCGGATGCGAAATTCTTACCGGTAAATATGCCGTTGTACAAACGAGTATCACGTGAAATAATGGCTATTTTGAAGGAATACGCAGATAAAATAGAGCAAGTAAGCATTGATGAGGCTTTTCTCGACGTCAGCACCAAAGTGCGCGATTGGACAGATGCGAGGGAATACGCACTGCGGATAAAGAGAGAAATACTGGAGAAAGAAGGATTAACATGTTCAATTGGCATCGCACCAAACAAGACAATAGCAAAGATAGCATCGGATTTCGTAAAGCCAGATGGCATGACGGTTGTAGAAGAAGAAAGGGCAGGGGATTTTTTGGCTCCTTTACCGGTGAAAAAAATTCCTGGTGTGGGTCCAAAAACCGAACAGATGTTAAAAAAGATGGGCATCGAACAAATAGGGCAACTTGCGAGCTGTGACATCCAAAAACTCGTCGCTAAGTTTGGTAAAGCAGGTAAGAGGCTTCATCTAATTGCAAACGGTATGGATGAAAGCAAGGTGGAAGAGGAATGGGAGAGGAAATCATTAAGCCGAGAGAGAACCTTCGCTGAAGATACGAGTGACGCATCTGTACTGAATAACTGCGTGGATGAATTAGCAAAGGAGGTTTTTAGCGCGATAAAGCGAGAGGGATTTGTTTTTAAAACCGTTGCGATAAAAGTCAAGTTTGATGATTTCACCATACATACAAGGGCTAAGACTCTCAAATCCTTTCATTATGACTTGAACATGCTCAAGAAAATAGCGAAGGAATTGATGATGGAATTTAGTGCGGGAAAGGGGAAGGAAAAAGAAAAGAAAATAAGATTGGTAGGTGTTCGCGTGTCGAGTTTGGGTGTGGTTGACGAGAAGCAAAGGAGGATAGTGTAGATTACTTTGCTTAGTGATGATGCATTAGAAAGTTTAAATATAAACATTTCAATTTTACTTCCAGGAAGATGGTAAAGAAAGACAGAGCTGTACAGCGAAAGAAGGAGCAGGTGAAAAAGTTAATAGAAGGGGCAGCTATGGGGTTAGGCTTTTTCGTTATGATTGCTTCACTATCTTATCGAGAAGAAGTGGCAGCTGTCTTGGACATCGTTCTTGGTCCTCTTGCTGAGTTTGTGCATCCTGAAAATTTCTTGATCACTATTCTCATTTTATCGGTTATTACCGGCATCTATACTTCTGTGATACAGAAATATACGATGAATTGGGAACTGATGGAGAAGTCGAAGGAGTATCAGAGGCAGATAAGAGAGCTTCAGCGCGAATTGATAGAGGCAAAAAAGGAAGACAACAAGCATAAGCTAAAGAAGTTAGAAAAGAAGAGGGCGGAGGTGATGAGAAAACAAACACAATTTTCCGGTGAGATGATGAAGCAACAATTTAAGCCCATGGCTTATATTATGATTATTACGCTACCTATATTCATGTGGATGTGGCAATACGCGAATGGAAACCTATCGGGAATAAGTGTAGTTTTTCCTTTGATAGGAGTGAAGGAACTTTCGGAGTTTTTTATAATCCGTTTTCGACTGCCTTATTGGTTGCTCTGGTATATCATCTGCTCAATACCACTAACGCAGTTGATAAGAAAAACGCTGGGCATAAGGAGTGGGATGTAAAAATGAAAAAGAAAGTTGAAGAGATTATGACAAAAGAGGTAATAACGGCAAAGGAGAACGATACATTACTGGATGTTGCGACTGTATTAAAAGAGAATAAAATAGCAGGTGTTCCAGTTCTCAATGCACAGGAGGAAGTAGTTGGGGTGGTTAGTGAGGCGGATATTTTAAAGCTCTTGGAGAATTTTCACTGGTACACATCCATCTTTACGGCTCATGACCTTATACATATATTTGGCGAGGACCTACATGAGATACAGCGTGACATCGAAAAAGCGAGCAAGACGAAAGTGAAGGATGTGATGTCAAAGAATCCACGAACTATATCACCGTATGCGTTAATTGATGATGCTGCACAGATTATGCACTCAACGGGATTTAATAGATTACCCGTTGTGGATAGTAACGGTAAGTTGGTTGGAATAGTTGCCCGTGCGGACATAGTCGCTTCACTTTATGAAAGATGATTTTTGGGAGGGAAAAGATCATGCAAACAAAAACAAATGTTAAAGTTAAAGAATTGATGAAAACTAAAGTTGTGGCATTCCAGCCTGACGATAAGATTCATCAGGTAGCTAAGACGTTTAAAGCGAATAGAATTAGTGGGGCACCGGTGATTGATGCCCAGAGAAAGGTTATCGGTATAATCAGTGAAGCGGACATCATGAAATTGACTGCAACGGTTCCCTTTCCGGATATAGACCCACTTAATCCTTTTCCGGTGTTCTCTCTATCCCGCTACATGAAGAAAGTAAAGAAAATTCCAGATGAAACGGAAACGCTGTTTGAAGGATATGTAAAGGATGTGATGTCAAAAAAACCGATAACGATTTCACCTGATGACTCTATTTCAGATGCTGCTCGGATAATGCATAAAAACGACTTTAACAGAATTCCCGTGGTAGATGATGAAGGGAAATTGGTGGGGATAATAACGAGAGGGGATGTTATCGGCGTTTTTGCGGTTTAGCGGGAAATATATTATAAATCGCGATTTTTTCTCATTCGTATTCATGCTCGCCTCAGAGGAAATAAGGACCTACCAGCATAAAAGCGATAGCAGAGGCGACAAAAATTGCGATTGTGGTGGTAATTGCCTTTACAATTTTTTCTTTCTTCTCTTCTTCCTTTATACCTATCCTCAGCACGGGTTTTAGCATCTCTCGAAATACGTAGCCGCCGTCAAGTGGAATAGCAGGCAAGCAGTTGAACAGTCCGACGTAGAAATTTATCCAGCCTATCCAAAATAGCACATCGGCAATGACAAAAATACCACCTCCTAAGAATGACAATACACCTGCTGGCTCGTACAGATGAGACAGGAGGGGATTAAAACTACTGAATCCCGCGGGAAGAGGTAAAAACGGCAGCAATGTCAGCCATATCCAGCCACTTGTTGATAGGGATATAAAAGAAGAAGGTATGACTCGAAGGGACTCCAAATATCCTTTTGTAGGAAATTCTCTTACACACATACCTAACGGATTGTTTGGAACAAGAAAAACGCCTAAGAATCCTTTATTGTCCTGGACTGATTCTTTTAGCTCAACAAGAAAAGTTTTTTCTTTTGTTCGCACTTCTACCTTTTGCCCGGGTGTCGTGTGATTCATAAAATTCTGAAAATCCTTATAGCCAGCTATATTCACATCGTCCATCATAATAATACTCATTCCTGCTTTCATACCCGCATTAGCTGCGGGAAAACCTTCTTCAACACCTGCTATTCTTACACCTTCATATTCATAACCTCCTTCTACTTTTATTTCAGTTTGCTTTCCTCTTTTATTCAAGACATCAAAGATAATCCCCTTCTTCTCTTCTATTGCTTTATTCATCTTGTCTAAGGTCGCACTCGTAACCTTTGACCCGTCAACCTTGGTGATAAACATTCCGGTTTCTATCCCTGCTTTCTCCGCAGCGCTCCCTTCTACAACGTCGTGAACAAAAAGGACCTTATCGCTAATAGGTTGAATAGCGAACAGTATGGAAAAGAAGAGAGCAAATGCGATAAACGCCACGGCGAAATTGCTCGTTATACCCGCGGAGAGAATGCGAGTTCTCTCACGAGCAGTAGCCACTTTATTCTTCTCTTCTTTCTCCTCTTTCTTACCAAAGAGCTGTTCACTGTCTGGTTCGGCGAATGCTCCTATCGGAATTAACGCAACTAAAAGCCCCATTGATTTTATTTTTATTTTCTCTACGGTGCTCAAAACCGCATGGGAAAGTTCATGCACTACTAAGGCAACAACAAAACCAACCCAAGCACACAAAGGTATAAACTCATTTAATCCCGGTATAAGCAGCCAGTTTCTCGGCGCATTAAACTCCGTTGGTTCAGGCTGCACGGTAAATGTTGAATAAGCACCGAGTAATACTAGAATAAACATAAATGTCATAGCTATAAGCACTAAAATAGTGCCGATGTTGGCATAAGCCCTCCAAAATCGTTTCCTTAACCTGCCTTCTGCCAATCTCTCCAATAACTTCTCCCCTCTTGTTGTCCTTATCATCAGAATGGGTCCGAACGCGGAGATATTATATCGCTGCAAAATGCCCTTCCTGTCAAGAACTAACACAATTAACCAGTAAATCAGAAATATATACAATGCCAGCATCAGATAATACGAATCCATTTTTGCTCTCTCAGCCTTCCATTTTTTATATAACAATTTTCTTTTGATAAACATAAACCTTTAGAAGTTAAAAATAAGGGAAGAACTGGAAAATTCAAAATTATCATTTGCGTCGTATGCTCCATCTGCGCTTGCTTGCACGACTTTCCCTCCCGTATCCTCAACATTGTTCTACCAGGTTCTTAAATCTTAAATTCCTTCGTATCTGAAACGGACTCATCTGTGGCTTCAATGCCCACCACTTGCTTATTTTGGTCATCTATCGAGATATGAACTTTAATCCAGCCCCTGCGAACCTTCCACTTTTGCCTTAAATCATTCCATAGGAGGACATTTATAATCTATATTTATAGTTGTGCAACACAGCAGGTTTTTATCCGGTTTAATTTACCTGGTTTGATAGAAACCATGTAGGGAGAGGTAAAATTAAGAAAAATTGGCATTAAAAAGAGCTAATTTCTCTTGGTCATCATAATCTCACATATCGCAGGTTATCGGAAATGGCGGATAAAAGGAGGAAATGAGAAGGATGTATTATTGGTATTTCAAATTGTTTAACAATATAAAGAGCGAACACGAAGCAAGTGAATTTGCAAAACTTGAATTAGAAGGACTATTCGGAAAAGTTGCACCTATACATAATTTCTTTGATAAGTCAAAAGAAGAACCTCTTTCTATGTTTAGTATCCCGGAGATAAGAATACAGGATTACATAACTCACGAGTTACCTTACGGTAAAATTCAAGGATATTTTGGAACATCCCAAAACCTCTTTCCTCTAAAAAAATTAGTAAAGAGATTGGCTTATACTCGTGAAATTTATCTGATAAGTGCAAAAGAAGATATTTCCTTGATAAGAAATTGGGGTGCACCCCTGTTAGT
>PIXU01000105.1 GCA_003601795.1 Candidatus Methanophagales archaeon | reverse complement strand
CCCCATATTGTATAGTTAAAATTTTTAAATAACCCTTATTTCTCATGCACGCCCCATAACAAAAGAAGATTTTGGTAAAAATCCCGAGGTTACACTACCGAAGATCCCTTAGTTTTGGGATGAAGCCGAGCTTTTGATAAATGATTTTAAAAAATTCAGGAGGTATCCACAAATTCTGGATGAAGAAGTGGTTTACACTGCAATAAGGAATTTACACAGAGATAAAAGAGTCGTTATACAGGGAGAGCGGGGAAAATGGTATGTTGGGGATGAGACGCCAAGAAGTTTAGAGCCAGGTTTTGTTATACTTGACCCAAAATATTATACACCTTATACGCCCCCGGAGGGAGATGGAAAAACGTCTGCTGTGGCAGAAGGGGGCGGAGAAGGATTTGGAGGTGGCGATAGACCAACCGAAGTTGAGAGAAGGGAGCGAAAAAGTTTATATTTAAGAGGTAATTCTCCAAGGGTCATTTTGAGTCAGGTAGAGGCGAAAAGTAGGGAGAAGGATGTGTTTGAAGAAATTACAACTACATACAAGTTTAAGCGTGATGTGGACAAGCAGGGAATTATGAAATTCATAAAACAACTTCCACAGGAAGAAGAAGTGGATATTGAGGGAGAAGTAGTACTGTGGAGGGAAAAGGATGAAGCATAGCAAGCTCAGTGCCGAATTCATAAAGTCACTTATAGAGGATGAAAATCCAATTCACACCGTTGGAAATGAATTAGTAGAGATATGGCTCAAAGCGTCGAGAGAGAATAACAACATCGGTGAGTTCTATTATAAGGGAGAAGAGGAAGCGAAATCGTTTGAAGAATTCATTTTGAAGGTTTATGGTGAGTTTTACCGAATTTTGGCGAGAGAGTGTATAAATGAACCATCTATTTTTCAGAAATATGGCGATGCGAGTTTCATAGTGATGGACGGAATGAGTTTTAGAGAGGGTGTTTTGGTTTATAACACACTTAAGAGTGAGGGATACGAAACGAGGTTGAATTTCGGCTTCTCTGCTATTCCTTCTGAGACTTTGGAGTTCAGAGATAAAATGGGCGTTTCTATGAGTAATTTTAAAGAGATAAACAATCCCGAAAATATCAGGTTGGGTGGAGATGAGAAATTTCTCTGGTCTCAATTCCCGGACGTCATGCTTGACAAAATTCAGGTTGGACGCACGGTGATTTCTTCGCTTGAGAAGATGTATGAAACTACTGCAAAAATTGTGGAGGATTTAGTTGATAAGCTTAAATCCGATAAGATAATAATTCTATCAGACCACGGTTATATTCGTTCAGAAGCGGGATTTGTCTTCACTGTTGGAGAGAGAGCGAAGAGAAGGCTTCAGGATGTGTTTGGTAGCAAAAGATATATTGCAATGAATGATGTAGAAGTTAAAGACCTTATCAGAGGAGGTTATGTTGAAGAGTTTGGCGGATATTATCTTGTCAAATCCCGCTATATATGGCCGGTAAGAGGAAGGTATAGCATTTATATCCATGGTGGACTGAGTTTGATGGAGTGTTTCACGCCAGTAATAGAGGTGAATAAACAATGAAAAAGTTATCGCGAAGAGAATATCTTGCAATTAGAGAGTATAAGCGAAGAATAAAGGATAAATTTGAAGATGCGGAGGTTGTTCTTTTTGGGTCAAAAGCAAGGGGAGAAGGGGATGTTTATTCTGATATAGATATTCTCGTTCTTCTGGATAGAAAAGTTGATAATTCCGTTGAAGAGGAGATTTTTGACATCGGGTTTGAGGTGGAGCTGAAATATGATGTGGTTTTTGGCGTGGTGGTTTATACAAAGAGATTTTGGGATTCAGTGGGTAAATTGTTGCCTCTTCATGAAAATATTGAAAGAGAGGGGGTCGTAATATGAGCGAGAAGTTGATAGAATACAGAAGGGTGAGGGCAAAAGAGACACTTGAGGATGCTAAACGGTTGTTTGATGCCGGAAGTCTCTTTTCTGCAGTGAATCGGATTTACTATGCCATGTTTTATGAAGTTACAGCGCTTCTCCTCACGAAAAATCTATCCGCATCAAAACACAGTGGCGTAAGAGCGTTGTTTAATAAAGAATTTGTTAAAACAGGAAAAGTAAAAGTTGATATGGGTAAATTTTTCGGTCAAATGTTCGATTTCAGACAGAAGAGTGATTATGGTGATTTTGTTCGGTTTGAGGAAGATAAAGTGAATGAGTGGCTGGGGAAAGCAGAAGAGTTTATAGAAGAGCTGGAAAAGGTTATTGAGAAAGAAAAAGCGGGATAAAATGGGAGGGTTTACGGAAAGCGAGGTTATAATCTATCATGATAAACGAAAGCGGGGGAGAAATTTTCGTTATAGCAGCCATTACAGGTCTTTTACGATATCCAAGGCTTTTATCCGAGACAGTGAATGGAAATTTCAAAGGGTTATAACCAGAGAGATCCAAATTATACCTGACGCAAGTCAGGTAACGTTGCTCAATTTCTCGAACGATGAAAGAGGCAAGCTAAAAGCATGAAAAAACTCATAGAAATAGATTTCCCAATTGAGCAGGTGAATGAGATAGCAGAGAGAGAAGCACATGCAAAAGAGAAGTATAGACCCATATTATTCATCCATAAATGGTGGGCGAGAAGGCTTGGTAGTGTATTTAGAACGATTGTTCTCTACACGCTTTTAGATGATAATGCTAAAATTCTGGGAGATAATGGCAAGTGGCGTCCAGTAACAAAAGAGGAATTGGAGAATCCCTGGTCCCTTTATCTCAAGGATGTGGATTTTGGTGGCAAAATCGTTCTTGACCCCATGATGGGCGGCGGAACCACCATTGTTGAAGCTTTGAGAACCGGATGCAAGGTTGTTGCTCAAGATTTGAATCCTGTTGCATGGCTCTTGGTGAAGAAGATTGTAGAGCCAGTGAATATTGAAGAGTTAAAGAATGCATTTGAGATGCTGGAAAATCGAATCGCTGACGAAATAAAAAAATACTACAGGACTATATGCCCGCATTGTTTAGAAGAATACGCAAAGATTCGTAATAGAGAACCTGAGGATGTTTTAAAAGAAGCAATTGAGAAGTTAAAGGTTGCAAATGACCCAAAGGAAGTTTATGAGCAGTACTGGTTTGAGGATAGGTCAAAGATTGATGGCAAGAGAAATATCTTTGCTGATACGATGTATTATTTCTGGATTAAACAAGTTCCCTGTCTCGCGTGTGGAACAAAAGTCCCCCTTTTCAGAGGTTATATGCTCGCAAGAACGAGGGATAAAAAGGTTATCATGTTATCTGCCCTGATTGTGAGAATATTTTTGTTGTTAGTGATTATAAGAAAGATACAGAGTGCCCGGAGTGTGGAAAGAAGTTTAATCCGGATAAAGATGGAAATGTGGAAGGGAAATATTACATCTGCACTAACCCGGATTGTGGGCAGAAGAATGTGATTGTAGAAGCGATTCAAAGAACTGGAAAGCCAGAAGAAAGGCTTTATGCTGTTGAATATTACTGCCCACACTGCGGAAGAAAGGATTACAAGCAGACGGATGAGGGTGATTTAGCCCTTTTTGAGAGAGCCAAGGAAGAATTTAAGAGTGTG
>PIXU01000104.1 GCA_003601795.1 Candidatus Methanophagales archaeon | reverse complement strand
TTATGCTTAAGCCTACCCTACTCATTGATTTTTGAGAAACCATAGCAAGCATTCTATAATAACCAACTCGTTTTGGGTTTTGCTTCAGAACCTCCGGATGAACGAACACCCTTATGGGCTTAAAACCCTTATTCCAAGCTCTTTTGGTAATCCCTAAATCTTCTATATACCACTCAAGATCTTCTCCTTTTATGCTTTCAAGTTCATAAGCAATTTCAAGCAATCCCCACTCATGAAGTTTTTGATGGAAAAACCCACTCTTTGTAATCTGATCAATCGTCCAACTTTCTTTTTCTTTGTCAGATGCCATTATTATCTCCTCCAAATAACTATACTCTCTCTTACTGGAACTCTTCCATATTTTTTCATCTGTTGAGAGCTATTACCTTTATAGCGTGCTACAATAATTTCTTTAACTTCAAATCCAACATCTTCAGCCATTTCAGAAAGAACCAAATCTACTGGTATCAACTCACCTTCAAATCTAACATTATCCACAACCATTGCTACTCTCGCACCGGGAGCTAAAACCTTAAACCACTCTTTTATAACTTTTTGCATATCTATAAAGTAGGTTGTAATCATGCTTGGTATTTTAGGGTTGTTGAGTTTTCTCCTACCAAGAGCCTCGACTACCTCTTTTATTACAGGATGTGGGGGAATTTCGTCTTTCCGTATTTTAGATTCTATATGAGACCTCAATATCCCAAAGCGAATTGTTTTGAGTTCTTCAAAGTTCTTAACAAAGTGGAAACATAACTCAAGAGAATACGTCCTTGTATAATCATATCTATTAGCATATGGCGGTGATGTAATAATAATCGTCGGTCTCTTCTTAAATTTTATATCGGATAAATCTCTTGTATCTCCAAAATATACATCAGGCATAGTTTCCTCATTAATAGACAAATGAGGAAAGAGGATTTTTATACGTCGTATATCTTCCTCTACTTGTGCAACCTTACTGCTCATCGCTTCAATAGGGGCGGATATCTTTTTATTTTGTTTTAATCTAAGAAATTGTCCATCTTTAGACGTGAAGCTACATTCTTCCAAAATAGAGAAAAAAAGAAGAAGGAAAATATCACGGTAAGGAATAGATAAATCTTCAATGGTAGATTTCAGTTTTCTCAGTGTTAAAAGCGTTTCTTTGTCAAATGCAATTTTCATAATAGGAACATCTGATGCTACATCTGCAGGTTCGTTTTTCTGTATCTTGGGTATAAGGGGCGTCCACATTTCTTTCAATTCATTTTCTTTTAAGAAAAGAAGTAATGGCAGAGTTTTTGAGATGAAATAGGCTATCGGCAACTTATCGATTCCCACAGAAGGGAGACCGCAGAGCATAGATGTAAACATTGTTGTTCCCAACCCTGAAAAGGGGTCAAACACGTAATCATCAGCTCCTGCTCCCAACCTTTTTAAGAAGTCTCTTACAAAATTAAAGGCAAATGCTTCCTTGTACCTGTAAATTCTCAGGAATGGGATGTTTTTATTTCCTACATAAGATACAAGAGAACCTAACTTTAACTCTTCATGCATAATATCTTTAAATTTCTTTTCTATTTCTTCTCTTTTCGAGCCGGAAGGATAAAGGTTTTCTATCATCACGGAAGGTTCAACAGCAAACAATGTCTGCTGAGGTTTATTGCCTATTAATTTCTTTTGGCTTGATATTTTTCTCATACTCATTCTACCAATCCTTTTTAACCGCCATTTCATATAACATATAATATAATATAACGGAAATATTTATATGTGACGATGTTGATTGCTTATTTATTGTCAGAAGCGAGAGGTTTTGAAGGAATAATGCCTGCGATTTGGGAACAGATGGAGAGTTGCATAAAGAAGTTGTCCACCATAGACGGAATAAAGAGCGCTTTCGTGTTCGCAAAGAACGGGGATATAGTGGCATCGTCAGGAAAAGTGAGCATGGACAAAGAGGCAATCAGTTTGATTGAAACAGCAAAAACACTTATTCCGATTATCGTGAACTTACCAAAAACAAAAACCAAGCGTGTTCTTTATCAGTTCAGTTATGGTGGCATCCTTTTTTCTGATATAGCAGAGCAAGCCTTTTTAGGGTGCTTCCTGAGTAAGGATTTCCATTTTGTTCACGTATTGATAGAAACGGACAAAGTAAGTTATATTATCGAAAACCAGATCCTGAATAAAAAGGTGGACGAGAAGAACATGCTCAAACGAGAGGAGGAATTGCGAAAGCAACTCCAAGAGATAGAGTATAAATTTCATAGTTCTACACTGGTTATCCACTGGATAAGTTGATTACAAAAATAAAAACAAAAAGAGGAGGAATAGGATAGAAAATGGAAAAGGTAAAGACAGGGATATTTGGCTTGAATCCGTTACTCGACGGTGGGTTTAATAAGAACTCGGTCACGGTGGTTGTAGGCGCTCCGGGTGCAGGTAAGACAACTTTTGTAAACCAATTCTTACGAAAAGGGCTTGAGGAGGGTCAAGAAGCGATATATATCTCCTTAGAAGAGAACAGGGAACAGATAGTAGCGGAGTGCAAAGAGATGGGTTGGGTTGATGTGGACGAGTATTTTGAACTTGGATTACTTGTATTGCTTGAGGCAGGCGGGATAGAGTTTTCAAAATTCATTAAGGAGGATTTTCCAAGTTTTGTGAACGAATGGAAAGGTTCAGAGGCACGAATAGTCATTGACCCGCTCACACCTATTATATGGGCAGAGGACAATAAATATGAACAGCGCTCGCTTATATCTTCTCTGTTCAAAGAAGCGAAGAAGATAGGAACGGTAGTCGCAACGCTTGAGGAGCATGGTGTTCAGGGATATATGGGAGGGGAAGAAGTGATCACGCCTATGTATCTCGCAGACTGTGTAATTCATCTTAAAATGGTGGAACCCTTCGGAAGAATGCTCTCCATCCGGAAATGCCGGAGTAGCTGGCATAGTGAAGAGGAGCATCCGTTTAAAATCATTCGTGGACCAGGTCTGATTGTACATCGGAAACCCATTTCCAAGGCTATTAAAACTATACCTCAGGACTTAAAGGCACGTATAGAAGGAATTTTATCAACAGTTTCAGAGAAAGATAGAAAACATATTGAGAGCATGTTGGCGCACATTGCTGAGGAGGACATGGGAGAAATCGAACCAAAAGAACTGGTTGATTACCTAATGGAAGAATACGGGATGAAAAACATAAAATAAAACGCCAATGGAGCAAATAAAAATATTGTATGTTGAAGATGACCCGGGCGATGCAAAGTTGGTGCGGAGGGCATTATTAAGTACAACAGAAACAGGAGATGTTCGATACAAGCGAGCTTTTTCCGTTGATATAGCAGAATCAGGCGAGAAGTGTATTGAGAAGATCAGGAAAGAAAAATATGATGTTCTACTTGTGGATTATAACCTGCCAAAAATGAGCGGTCTGGACGTTTTAACAAAGATTATCGAAGATGGGTACGATGCTCCGGTTATTATGGTAACTGGGAGCGGCGATGAAGAAACAGCAGTCAATGCGATGAAGCGAGGTGCCTGGGATTACATCGTTAAGGCGGGTGATTACTTAAGACCGTTACCATTGACCATACAGAATGTCGTTCTGCAGTATGAGATGGCGAAAGAGAAGAGAAGAGTGGAGGAGGCGTTAAGAGAATCAGAAGAAAAAAACAGGAATTTGATCGAGTATGCAAATGACGCCATTTTCACCCTGAACCTTAACGGCGCTTTTCAATTGGTGAATAAGAAATTTGAGGAAATTACCGGGTTTAAGAGAGAAGAAGTAATGGGAAAGAAAATAGCGGAAATAAAATTAATCGACCCTGAATATTCAGAATTAGTTGATCAGGATTTAAAAAAAAAGATAAAGGGCTATTCGGGGGAACCTTATGAAATTGCAATCATTAACAGAAAAGGGGAAAGGAAATATATCGAATTAAGCACCACCGCAGTGATAGAAAAAGGAAATATCGTGGGCATCCAGGGGATCGGAAGGGACATAACAGAGCGAAAGAAATTGGAGCAAGAGTTGGTTCAGACAGATAAATTAGCCTCACTCGGTCAGTTGGTTGCTGGCATAGCACATGAGATAAACAATCCAATTGCCTATATTAAAAGCAATAATCATTCGCTTGCATCATATTTGGATGACATAGCCTCTCTTTTGACCGAATATCGAAAACTAAAAAATCTTGAAGACAACAGCCAATTCGAATCAGTCATTAAAAGAATAGAGGATAAGGAAGCGGAAATTGATCCCGATTTCGTTTTGGATGATCTCAACAAATTGCTCGAAGAGAGTCAAGAGGGTATAGAAAGAATTGCAACAATAGTCAAGGAATTAAGGTCTTTTGCACGACCTGAAGAGGTACCTTTTGAATATGCGGATATCAATGAAGAACTCGATAAGACGTTAAGAATCGCCCAGCATGAATTCAGAGATCGGATTAAAGTGAACAAAGAATATGGTCGTATTCCACGAATTCAATGCCATGCAAGCCAGTTGAGTCAGGTTTTCCTGAACATTCTCCTCAATGCGGGTCAAGCGATAGAAGATGAAGGCACAGTTACCGTCAAAACGTTCGAGGAAGACAACAAAATCGTGATCGAAATATCGGATGATGGTCGCGGGATGGATAAAGAGACAATGAAACATATATTCAACCCCTTTTTCACAACGAGGGGTGTAAGTGGAACCGGTCTGGGATTAAGCGTTAGTTATGGCATTATAAAAAAACACAACGGTGAAATCCACGTTAAGAGCGAGGTGGGAAAAGGAACAACATTTAGGATAGAATTACCTCAATCAAGTAAAAGCCACGAGACGTGATTAACACAAGCTCAGTTCTGCCATAGCTATCTTACAGGAATCGTTATCTACCGTCTCATCAACGCTTCAAGGTCTTCTAAATCATAGACGAGATAGCCTTTACTTTGAAGGTCTTTTTTGTCTTCAGTGCCAATGCGCCTTGCGATTATTCCATATCGCTCTGTTCTTTCTTTTTCATGCCAGTCAACATAACCGGATTTCTCTTTCAGCTCCGCAATAATTCTTTCACAATCCCTTCTTTTTAATTCGCTCCATTTAAATTCGAAAAAAACGCTCTCCTTTTTCGTTTCATTCAAAACAATTAGGTCAATCTCTTTATCCTTGTGCCACCACTTCCCTACCGTCAGCGGAGAGACTCTCTTCACTCGCATCAAAAATTCTCTCGCTACGTCCTCAAATACAAGACCAAGGTAAGTGTTAAAATCACGTCTCAAAAATTCAGTTACAGGTGCAATTTCACCTCGCTCGAGATAATCCTGAAAGGGATAGACATAGCGAAACCAGAAATTGAAGAAATAGTCTTTTATTCGGTAGCAACCTTTACCTTTCAGTCTTGTTTTACCTGTTGCAATAACTGGAAAAGTCTTCTCTACGAGATGTAAGTTTTCCAAGATTGTTAAATATTTAGAAACGATAGATTTGTCAAGTCTTGTGGAATTGCATATCTCGTTGAAAGTCGAACTCCCGGCAGCTATCGTGCGCAGGATACTCATATAGTTGGAAGGGTCTCGCAGTTCCTCCCTCAGCAGAAACTCGGGTTCGAGGTTAAGAAATTCACCCTTTCTTAATATCTTCTCCTCTATATTGTTTTCCACAGAAACATCGGGGTCAAACTTCACAAGATAGCCGGGGATAGCATCAAGCGTAGCATATACCTTCACTATCTCCGCGGCAGAATAGTGAGGAAAAAGTTCAGTGAGTTCAAAAAAGTTCAGGGGTTCCACTTTCCACTGCCCTGTTCTTCTACCATAAAGCGGTGACCGGTAGCCCAGCACTTCCGTTTCCATCATGCCTATGCTGGAGCCACAGAGAATAAGGAATAACTTCGAGAATTTCAATTTATTATCCCAGTGGTCTTGCAGAACAGAGGTCAGCCCTCGAAATCTCTCTATAAGCATGGGAAACTCATCTATGACCAGAACTACCCTTTCTTCTTTCGCTTTCTCGTATAAATATTCAAAGAAGGAATCGAGGGAGGAAAGAGGTCTTGAAAGCAGGAGCTCATCGTGGAACATCTTGAATAGCGTCATAGAAAGCCTGTTAAATGTCTCTGCTTCAGATTCTCGCCGAGCGAGGAAATAAATGTGCTTTTTATTCTTAATGAACCTATTCAAAAGCTCTGTTTTGCCCACCCTGCGTCTTCCGTAGAGCACGATAAATCCAGCTTCCTCTCTCTTGAAGTGCCGTTCCAGAAATTCTAATTCCTTTACTCTATCAACAAATTTTTGATTTTGAAGCATAAGTATATACTTGTAATTCAACTATAAAAGGAAATAAACTTTGTGGAAAGAAAAAGGAAAATAATTGAATATATAGAGACTAAGCATGCGGGCACATTGATAAAAAGTGGGGTACCAATGCGAGACGCGTTGTTTTCAACGATGACAGAGCCTTTAAATACCCTTTATCGGGATAACGGGTGGTATTTTGTACGATGTGCCGATAGTACTGAAGAGTTGGTAAAAGAGAAAGGATTAAAGTTTTTAACTCATAATAATATACCGAATGTGATGAAGGCATTTCAATGGGGCAAAATGTTATCGTGGGACACATGAGGAACAGGTAGACTCAACAAAATTTATTTAGAATAGAAATAGAAAATCATAAAAAATAAACAGGTGCTTAGCAATACCAGCAAAGGCGAGAGCAGAGGAGGATCAAAGGTAAAAGCAGATTTCGGCGGCGTTTCTCGTGAGATTGATATATCACTGGTAGATGCAAAAGTAGGCGATTATGTAATGGTTCATGCGGGTTTTGCGATAGAGATAATGGATGAGCACGAAGCAAAGGAAACACTTGAGTTGTGGAAGGAGATGCTTGAAAAATATGAATACGAGTTTCCAAGAGGCAGTATTGAATATGGTAAAACAAATTCCCAGGGGTAAAGTAACAACTTATGGAGAGATAGGGAGAGAAATAACAGGTTCAGTTCGTGCTGCCCGGGCTGTTGCTCAGGCAGTGGCAAGAAATCCGTATCCTATTATTATTCCCTGTCATCGTGTCGTTAGAAGTGATGGTAATGTTGGAGGCTATTGTTCAGGAATAGAGAAGAAAATAAAACTTTTGAGAGCAGAAGGGGTAGAAATAAAAGGCAGAAAAGTGATAAAATTCAAGCAAACTCTTTTTGATTTTAAAAAATAAAAATAAATAAAAGAAGAGGAAAAGTCCTCTTTATCCTTCGTATTTACTTATGTAGTGGTTGTAGTTGTTTGATTCACCGTTGGAAACATTGGGAGCTCTGTGGCACTTTCTGCCTCTTCTGGCAATTCTATAGTCACTGGCTTGTTATAATCGTAGAAAAACATGTTGGTTCTCTGATCTATCGTCATTGTAAATTCCTCCTCCGTCTCAGGTATATTCAAGTCCGCAGAACTCATCGCCATTTTTATCTGCACTTCTGTCTTCACCGGGCACTTCGTATCTTTTGCAATCCATTGCTTTATAGACATCTCCTTTATCAGTTTTCCTATGTCGAAGCTTACGTTTTGTTTTAGGCTTTGCATTAGTTCGCTCAGTCCTTCTTGCTTCATTACGATCTCCCAGTACTTCTCGAGGTCAGGCGTGAGTTTTAGCACATAGCAATCCACGTCGCTGACCTTTTCATCCCCTAATAGTTCTACCTTTGAGATGTTTAGCAGTTCTATTTGTTGGTCTATCTGGTTCTGCGATTCCCAGTATTCTTCGGGCATGGTATTCTTTGTCCATTGCGATGGCATCGTTGGAATACCCATGTCCATCTTCGTGTATAGGGTGTTATTGATAAAATATATGTCCATCGTCATCTCTTTTGTCTCGGCTATTTCTGCTTTCTCAGGTGGTTGAATCGTCATCGTCAACTCCAACTTCATCTTTTTGTTTGTTCTGTCCATAGCACCCCTTCCTGTACTTGTCATCGTCATTTCAGTCTCATCAGTCTCGTTGCTTATTAGCGTCTTTTGTGTCATATCCATCTCAAACTGGTAAGTATCTGTGTTTTCAGCAGTAGCAAGAACCATCTCTTTTATTTCCGCAGTACTCTTTGGCTTCTCTTCAACACATCCTGCAAGCATCGCAATTGCTATGATTGCAACTACTACTACTATTAATCCAGCGAATGCTTTTCTTTCCAATTTTTTTCTCCTCCTTTCTATAAAAAACTCTTCTCTTTATTTATATACCCTATTCTGATAATTTGGCTTTCGCCCGCCTTCATACAAAAGTGGTCAGATTATAGGCTAAACAGAATTTTATCTTCTCCCCTTTCCCTTTTTTTCCTCCACTCATCTATCTTCCTATTCAATAGTTGGTGATCCACAAAAGCAAAATCGCCTCTGCCATTACTTTCTTTTTTTAAAAACAGGGAAGGCATATCCTTGTCGGAAAAAGCAGGAACACCAAATTCAAAGAACTTTTCCGCCGCGAAATGCGACAATTCTTTGCCATATATTACCGCAACAACACCTTTCTTCGCCAATAATTCCGCTGTACTTGCTCCGCCGCCGCTACCGTCCTCGAGGAATATTACGTCCCCTTTTTTTATCCCGTATTTTCTCTCCATATCCAATATTGCATTTCGGCTGAACGCCGGTAGAACTTTTATCCTTTTCCCTCCTTTCACCTCCACTGCTTTTTTTCCTTTTAACTCTTCTATGATCGTTTTTAATTCTGCATTCTCCTTATCCCTCGCTTTTACTTCCGCTCTCAGCCTTTCTATCTCATTATCTCTCCAGCTTATCTCCTCCGTTTCTTCTATCTCCCGTCTTCTCGCGGACCGCACGAAATCAAGCTTAGAGCGCAAATTTTTTATTTCGGATTCTTTTTTCTCCAACTCCGTCTTTAGAGCCGTCATGAGGTCCTTCATCATTTCTATTTTCTCATCTTTCCCTTTTATAATCCTGCGTAATCTGAGCTCATTTTCACTTACACCCCCTTCACCGCCTTTTTGCTCTTCCTTCTCAGACTTCTCCTCTTTCATTACCCTCTTTTTCTCTTCTTTCTCCTCTTTAGCACGAATTAATCTATTTATCGCTGCACTTATGGACACGCCTTTAACCACCAGCGCTTTCACTTCTTCTACGTCCACAGCCGCCGGCGTCTTGCGCTGTACCTGCAAGAATTTCTTCTTGTATCGCTTGAATGCATTAACGCAAGCAGCTAAAGCATCGCGCTCATGCACGTTTTTATATTCGTAACCTTCCCCCTTCGTTAGTGCTACTTTCTCTTCTGTTGACAGCGATTCGTCTAATTCGTGAACTGGTGAAGAGAAAATACGGCTTATCCTTTTTACCATCGAAGGCGTGGGTGTAACGTCCGATGCCACAATCAATGGGTTTCCATGTGATATTATGCTTTCTATCACATCAGAGCACGAATAATTCTTGGAACTGAACACTTCTATTGGTTTTCCCTCGAGATCAATTATGGCTACTCCTATCGTAGTGCCAGGGTCTATGCCAACAATGGTGTATTTTCGTTCTGTGGGAGAATGTGAATATGCCATCTACTTGTTTATATATGTCTATAATAATGAAAACAAAATAGATATAATACAAGGACAGAAAATCGATTCTATGTCTATGGAGCTAAAACAGAGTTCGCCTCAAGACTGCGTTGGCGATTTCACTTACAACTTCTTCTGGCAGCACAGAGGAGCAAAACTCAATCCGACAGATCCAATTCCTTCTCAACTCGACACGAGTTATTCGTATGAGGATGTGGTAGAGACGTTGAAAAAAGGCGAAGACGTGCATATTAAAGGAGATGTAGGCAAGAGGCTTGGCTCCAGCTTGGGTGTTGACCTCGTTTATTTCCGTGGCAGTGGAAAAGAATTGCCTGAAGTGGGGTCTATAATAGTAGATGGAAATGCAGGTTCCTATCTTGGAATGAGCATGCTTTCGGGTGCTATTTACGTTAAGGGCGAAGTCGAAGAACCCGTTGGCAATGTCATACAGGTAAAAACCGATTTGGACGGCTACAAGAAATTTGTTTCGATAACATGGCTCCTGCATCATCAAAAGGAAATAGAAAGGGAAAGCATACTTGGGCCAAATGAGTTCAGCGAAGATGAGCTGCTTCTTGAAGACGGAATTTTGAGAAGTACGGTTGCTGCTCGTTGCAGAAAAGCGGCAAAGGTGCATGTGAAAGGAGACGTTGGGATAAGCGTGGGCATATTGATGCGAAAAGGTTTTGTTTTGGTAGATGGAAATGCAGGAATGAACGCTGCTGCTTTGCTCAATGGCGGTAAAGTAGTAGTATTGGGTGACGCGGCAGAATTCTTAGGTGTGGCAATGAGAAAAGGGCTTGTGTTCGTAAGGGGGAATTGCAAAGGATTTGTAGGTGCAAAAATATCCGGTGGCAGGATAATTTGCAGAAGGACAAAGGCAGTTCCACCGGTTAAGGAAAAAGGACTTGAAAAGGAAGATTTAGCGTTGCTTGCTGAGTTTGGAATCTCTGGTATGATTACGCTGAATTATAGGAGGTATGAAATCGCTCTTGAGAGAAGGAACAAAGAGAGATAAAAAATTTCAAAAGTCTCGAGGATTGCAGTATCGAGCTGAGGGATTTCAACGTGGTGATTGGACCAAATGCCTCGGTCGGGTAAAACGAATTTTGTTGATTGTTCACATTATTAAGGAGAATATATGCGGACAGAGAGCCGTTTCTTTTTCTGGATTGGTGGGGCTATGACAATGTTGTGTGGGATAGAAAAGAAGAATTACCGATAACTGTGAAGTTATTCTTCGAATTGGATGGCTACAATTACTCTTTTGAATCGGTTTTTCACGGGTGTTGGCGGGAAATTTCAGATATTAAAGGAAGCATTGGAAATAGAAGGTATTTTAACGCTTGAGAGGGTAGGGGGATGGATGGAAGTGAGGCATAATAAAAAATTTTTTGAAGA
>PIXU01000103.1 GCA_003601795.1 Candidatus Methanophagales archaeon | reverse complement strand
GGCGAAGAAGTTAGGTGTGAGTGCGTATGAATATATCCATGATCGGGTCAGTAAGCGTTTTTGCATGCCTTCGCTTGCGGAACTGATTATGGTAAAGATGTTTCCCGAGAAAGACTACGATACGGGTTAGGGTGAAGGCGGTGTGTTGGGCGTGGTATGGCTTCCGGGATATACCACGTAGTGCAGTAGAATATTGATTGTCGATGTATGACTGAATAGTATGTCTGACCTGGGGATAACTCTGGGGTGTAGTATATCTTCAGTGCATTACCAATCAATTTGGAGAGGATACCTTTTTTTCACCATAAATCGTATCCTCTTCAAAAAGTATGGTGAAGCACACGCGGGCTTTAATTTGTCTAAATCCTGTGCACCGACCTGCTTTGATTCTTAAATATTATCCGCCACTGGTATGGTATCCCTTTCGTATGGTTTTAAGATGTAAATTAATACATACTACGTAGATTTAAAGTGGTATTTCTACAAAATTGTTATATTTATGTCACGAATCGCTGATTTTTAAGGTGATATTTCATTTACCATTAAATTTGAAGAGGATACCATAAATCTGTTGTATAACACAGAATATAAATTTTTCGGTTTCATTTCGGCGGGAATCGTGTTCCATGCATTTTCGGGATACTTATGTATGATTGGTCTAAAGAACGGGCGTAAATATGCAAAAAATTGATCATGGTTGCAGACCACGAGTTGTGTTAGGAAGATGATTATTTGCTTCGTCTATGATTCTCTTCCAAAAAGTTTCTGGATATGAAAAAGCGTCTGTGGTTCTATCACTAGAAAATTAGATTATGCCAGCGTGGTGAGCTCTCGATTTTTTAATGCGTTATTATATGTTATCATAAATAAAATGTATCCTCTTCAAGAGCTTTCCGAATATCATCCTTGTACTTGACAGTCTTTCCGACTTTCTGTAACCCATAGCTTACCAAAGTGGTTAAACCATTAACGATAAGCCCTATCACTATTCCAATTGCAATTGCAGGTAGTGGCATTTTCCCTTCTAATCCTTTTACATCATCCCTATCTTCTTTTCCTCACCGGAAACTGGCATTCGCTGACCAGCTCCTCTTCTGGCGTTGTATGTGGGTCGTTATAGCATACAGTTACAGAAGGACCCACAATCGCGTACCTATTCTCTTCCATCCATTGCACTAATTTCCCAAACACCTCTCCTAATTTCTGATAAGAGCCTTTATGCACCGCAAAAGCCACTTCCTGAGGTTTCGTTGTTTTTACTTTCACTTCACCGCTCTCCGCCAATTTCACAGCTTCCTCACCTCATCAAGAAATGCAGGTCGGTTTTTAAATTCTGCTTTTAAACCAGAAAAACGCTTTTTCCACCCCGATTCATCTTTTAGCAGATTAACGTAAATGCGCTTGACCTTATCCAAATATCCTGCCGCAATACGATAAGTCCCTCTATTTCCTCCCGGGATGTTTCTATAAGCGCTTTGCCAGTAATACTCTATTATCCTTTCCGGAAAATCCTCTTCCAGCTTAGCTGCGAATTCATCAAACTTGTTTTTCATCCCCCATTGCATCTCGGGTGGATTTAAAATTGTATGCAGGACGGCCTCTTTCAGGTTTTTGTCCATGCAGATTCGTAGATAGTCACAGATGTCTTTTTCTTGAACATCTTTGAATATTTCGGGCTCAACATGTTTCCAGTCTGCAGCCCTCAAGAACGCTTTCATTTTATTGTATTCTGCATAGTAGTTTCCATATCGCATGATTTTATATGCCTTTTGCAGAGCCTCTTTTGCTTTTTCGTAATTCCCTTCAGCTTTGTAATACTCAAATAGTCTGTCCAGCATGTTTTTCTCTTCGCTCTTCCGGGTCAACGCAACCCGAACAATTCGTTCTATATTGGCGGTATCCCTTTCTTCAGCAAGATGCTCGAACAAAAATTGGAACAGCTCTGTAAGCCTACCTTCGCCTTTTAATATCCCCTGTTCCGCTGTTTCCAGTGCCTTTTGCAAATCGTCCTTATTAACATAGAACTCCACCAAATCCCAGTAATCCATACCGTAATGGAGATTTTCCATGCGCATTTCTAAATATGCTCTTTCATCGCAAAGATAGTCCTTCTGAATATTCATAATTAATTTTTTTCGCCAATCAGAAGGGCTTTTTGCCAGTTTTGCCACTAAATATTCCCATTCTTCCTTCGTATCGCAAATCTCGAAGAAAATATCCATCAATTCATCATCAAAACCTGAATTCCCAATATCATACTCCACAAAGGCGTCATCTAAAAATCCGATTTTTGCATCTGAGGATATATTACCTTTTCTAATCAATTCGGAAATTTCATCCAGCCACTGATAAGCTTCCTCCTCTTCATCTTCAGGTCCGCCGCCATATTCATTGAATTCCAAGATGATATTTTCCGCTTTTTCCCAGTATTCCATCAATAACTCGTCATTTAGAGCCGCTACTTCTTCTGCAACGCTTGAAGCCTCTGCCTTCTCTTTAAACCACTCCAAAACCAATCTATGGACTTCCGAGTTTTTCATTATTAGATTTTGTACTAAATTGTATAAGTCCCGGGCATCAAGAGATTTCAATTCTTCATCCAAACTAAAACCTTCGCTTTTCTCTTCTCCTTGCTCGCTTTTATGCGAAGACATTTATAACACATCCATCAATTCTTTCTGAGTCTATTTACATTATCCCCCTCTTCTCTTTATATCCTTAAGATTAAATAAAATATTATATTATTGTCGAAATGAGCAAACGAGGCATCCAATACTTTACGCTTTCGGAAATAGAACCCCGCATCTGGTTCATGCTTACCGGCTGCAACTTCCGGTGTAGGGGTTGTTTCAGGCCTGCACGTGATGATGGCGTAGGAACTTTACTCAGTGCAGAGGAGACGTTGGAAAAAGCAGAACAGGCATGCCTCAGGCATTATGGGCAGCTTCCCGCCAAGGCAATGATTACCGGCGGAGAACCCACCCTTGACAAGGACTATCTCCTGACGCTCGTGAAAGGGTTGAAAGGAAAAGGATTTAGAGAGATAGTCCTGATGAGCAATGGCTATGAGATAGGGCGTGAAGAAAACGGTAATTATGCGGGTGAGTTGAAGGATGCAGGTTTAACCGAAGCCCATATAGACATCAAAGCTTTTTCCGAGGAAATTCATAAATGGTACACCGGGAAATCGAACAAACCGGTATTAAAAGCTGTGGCAGCGTTAAACGACACCGGGATAGAACTGTTAATCCAAACGGTTTACATGCCGGGTATTGTGGACGAGAAGGAGATAGAGCAAATAGCTATTTTTCTCTCCTCGTTGAATCGCGACATAAAATACCGGATTAACCCGTTTGCACCAACTTTTGCATTTGAGCAGGTTACGAGACGTCCTACCATCAAAGAGATGGAGTATGCGTACGAACTCGCCTCCAATCACCTTTCTAATGCTATAATAAGCAGGAGCTGTTATCGCGAATATCCCACACCACCAGCACAAGAAACATGGATTACCGTTTATCCGGATGCTAAGCTCACCAGCAAGCGAAGAACGATAGAAGACCAGAAAGAAGACCGAATTTCATGGTTCGCTCATTCAAAATCGAAACCAAGAGAAGAGATAGTTCACGAGCTGGCGCTGGAACGAGAACGTGATGATTCTGACTATCGTGAGCGGCTGGAAAAAGTAACGAGACGGTTTTCCACTTCTACTTCAAATCAGGGCACAAGCAGCAATAAAGATAGAGACAACAAAAATAAATTGTAGACACAGATTAACGCAGATTAACACGGATAGATAATAAAAATACAAATTTCTTTGGTAAAGCTTTCTTTTCTAAAGAAAGGTTTATGGAAATAAGAACAATTCTCGTGGAACCGAAGAACGAAGAGAACATAGGGGCGGTGGCAAGGGTACTAAAAAATTTCGGGAGTTCGGCGTTATATCTGGTAAATCCAGCGGATATAGGCGATAAAGCGGTTTATGTCGCCTCTCACGCTTATGACGTGCTAAGAACAAGTGAGATTGTAGGTTCGATAGAGGAAGCGATAGAAAACTCGGTAATTGTTGTGGGTACTACCTCCAAGTATGGTATTTCAGCCAACAAACATCTCCGAGTACCTTTTTTCTCGCCGCAGCAATTAAAAGAAAAAGTTAAACGAATAGGAGAGGATAAAGGTAAGGATAATTCAAGCAAAGTCGTATCCATCCTGTTTGGCAGAGAGGACACGGGACTGTGGAATGAAGAACTCAAGCGTTGCGACATTATCGTGTGCATTCCCACGAGCCCCGAGTATCCCGTGATGAACCTCTCGCATGCCGTTGCGGTCATTATGTACGAATTAAGCGGCGTGGACGGGAGGACGGAGTCGGGTTCAACGTCCAGAACCAGAGGTATGCGGTTAAGATTAGCACGTGTAGAAGATAAGGAGCGGTTGTTCGTGCATCTGGAAACGTTTTTTGATGAGATAGGTTACAAGGACCATAAAAGAGAGAAGACGTTGCTCATGCTTAGAAGGATTCTTGGCAGAGCAGAGCTTACCGAGAGAGAAGTGCAAACGCTGCGAGGAATATTGCGTAAGGCAGAATGGAAAATAGGAAAATTTCACCGCAGAGCACACAGAGAACGCAAAGACATAAATTATAGACACAGATTAACGCAGATTAACACAGATAGACGTTAAAAATCAACAATGTTAAACTTGAGTAAGTCCGTGTAAATCTGTGTCAGAAAATCTAAGCAATGATTGAAACAGTCTTAAAACTCTGCGTACTCGGCGCTCTCCGCGGTGATAAATCAATAGATTTTTAGATAGTACCGGGGAGATGGAATAAAAGGAGAGAAGTCTACTTTGATACATGGATCTCCAATTTACCCCTTTCTAAAGGTAATAAACTCACCAAGGTCTGCGCTTTAACACCTAAAAAATCGGCAATATCCGGCGGGAGGGTAATTGCCAGTGAATTACCCGATTTGCGAACTTTGACTTTTCTTTCCAAGCCAAATAATCCAAGCTCTTCTGTTTTCTTCTCTATCTCTTCCCAGACCACATCGGATATGTATTCATCGCCACAAGAGGTGCAAACAGCGCCTTTTCGCAATCCAAAGTCTATGCTTTCTTTTCCAAAGAAATCTCTTCCAGCACTTCTTTCGCCCTGTCAATTCTTACCTTCTTCTCGCGCACCAGTATTTCCACAACGCGGTCTATCTGCTCTCCTTTTGCACCTGCCGCTATTGCAACGTTCCGTGCATGCAGCGACATATGCCCTCGCTGGATACCTTCGGTTGCCAGTGCGCGCAGCGCAGCGAAATTCTGTGCAAGACCCACGGCAGCGATAATTTCGGCAAGCTCGTTTGCCGTTTTCACGCCAAGTATCTTGAGATTTGTTTTCGCAGTAGGATGAACGGACGTTGCACCACCAACGATACCAACGGCAATTGGCAGTTCAATCGTTCCCACCAGGTCACGGTCGCGGTTCTTTTCCCATCTCGTCAATGGCTGGCATTTCCCGGTGATGCTTGCATACGTATGTGCACCCGCCTCAATCGCCCTGAAATCGTTCCCCGTAGCGATTACAACTGCATCTACACCGTTCATTATACCTTTGTTATGCGTTGCGCATCGGTACGGGTCGGATTTTGCAAACAAGTATGCGCTGATGACACGAGCCACAACTTCCTCGCCGCCTATTGCATCCCGCGCAAAAACAGCCCTTGCACGCGCTAACCGATACGTTGCAAGATTAGAGATGATTCGCAAATTCGCTTTTCCGCCTGTGAGCTGCTCAATAAATGGTGCAACCGCTTCAGCCATCGTGTTTACCGCATTCGCACCCATTACGTCCTTAACGTTGACAAGTAGATGGACAATCACCATTGGACCTTCGGCTGTGTCAATGACGTTTACCTCGATGTCTTTCGCACCGCCGCCAAGGTTCACAAGCACGGGGTCTTTTTCGTTTGCGAGTGCTAAAATTCTGCGCTTAGTTTCAAGAATGGCGAATTTCGCAGCGAACGGGTCGGAAACACCGGTTAATTGGATTTGCCCGATCATTATGGGTTCCGTGGAACTGGTCAGGAAACCGCCTTTAGCCCTTGCCATCTTCGCCGCATTGCTTGCCGCTGCGACAACAGAAGGCTCTTCTATCGCCATTGGTATCAGGTAATCATTACCATTAATCACGAAATTAGCAGCAATGCCCAGCGGCAGAGGCATTGTACCAACAACGTTTTCTATCATTCTATTTGCGGTTTCGCCCAGCGAACCTGTGTTGCCAAGCACCTTCAGCTCCTCTTCCGATAACGCTGCAAAATCTCTTACTATCTCCAATCTCTCCTCGGTACTCAGCTTATAAAATCCCGGTATTTTCGACGTTCTCATTTTATTTTAGCTCCTTTTATAACCACAAGATTTTAGTTATAAAAATGCTTATTATCGTTACAAGAAGAAAATGGAAGAAGAAAAGTTATCGGTGCGTGAATATCTTTATTCTATTAGATTTTACGTCCTGCTCATTTCCGTTGTTTTCGTTGGCTCCATTATCATTGGGTATGCCGGTTTCCTGAGCGAAATATTTAATGTGCCCCTGGAGTGGATTCAGCAGCTTAGTGAGAATTTAAAAGATTCTACAGAGCGATACCCCACATGGATAATTTTTTTGGTTTTCTTTGCCGTGCTATTCTTGAATAACTCGTTCACCTGTTTCCTTGACATCATATTGGGACCGCTGATAGGTATTTTTCCGCTATTTTCCGCGTTTATCAATGGTGGTTTGCTCGGCTGGTTTGCAAAAGAGCAGGGGCTGAGTATCTTTCTTGCGATAGTGCCGCATGGGACGTTTGAGATACCTGCTTTTTTGCTCTCTGCGGCGATTGGCTTGAGACTGGGGCGCGAGGTTTTGAAAAAGAAAGGTGAGAGGTATTTTAAAAAGGAATTGAGGAACGGTTTGAGGTTTTTCCTTGCCGTGGTCTTGCCTCTTCTCTTTATTGCCGCTCTTATTGAATCGGCTTTGATTACCGCTTCCACTTATTTTAGATTAACATGAGAATTCAAGACGGCTTATATTGGTATAAGGAGAAGGGATTGTTTGATGCAAACACGTATGTGATACGGGATGAACTCACGGTTCTCAT
>PIXU01000102.1 GCA_003601795.1 Candidatus Methanophagales archaeon | reverse complement strand
TCTGGTGTTGTAACATCCCACATCCACAGGTCTTCTGTGAATTGTGCCATATACCTTGTTCCATCGTATCCGTGCTCCATCATCCCCTCAATCCATCTCGGATTGAAATACCTTGTTCTCAATTCGCGATTCAAGAAATAGCTCAATGTTTCGACTCTCGGATTGTTTTGCTCTCTTAGGTTATTTATATACATATCAGGGGCATTTCCTGAGACACTCTTAACAGCTAAACTCAGCCCGCCAAAATAAGTAGCAACCATCGGGTGATCCAATACGCCGTAAACATTCGAACTGCGGCTGAAAACACACACTTCGACTCCATCGAGATTCTGCGTGAACAGATCGGTTAGATGTTCGCCCCACGTATCTTCTCCGTATACATAACCCATCCGTTCGATGTAGAGTTCTGCAAGCTTTTCTGTATCATCCCATGTGTCGCTTGCTGGGATTGCATTTTGTAATCCTGGTGTATACGAATCTGGCGGGGGGGAGAAAATACGTGCCATCGAAAGATTGTGTGCTACAGATTCGTTGTAGCCTGCATCTATCAATGTTTGATTAATCAATTCAGAATGTTCTTTGACATAATTGGGGTACTCTGTGTCATTCGACTGAGCAGCTAAGCGAACTGCCTTATCGATTAATTTGATTTTGCCGGAAAACATATCTCGATATACCCCCGAGGTTGTAACCATGACATCTATCCGAGGCCTCCCAAGTTCACTCGAATTTATCAGTTCAACCTTTTTCACACGCCCCTTCTTATCCCAGACTGGTTTTACACCCAGTAGATACAGTATCTCAGATTCCATCACCCCCTGATGCCTCGATGTCTCTATTGACCAGAGTAAAAACGCTACCTTTCGCGGGTAGTCTCCGGTCTCATTGATATGCTGTGCTAATAGTTGGTCTGTCAGCTCTTTGCCGACCTCCCACGCTTCTTTAGTTGGTATAAGCCGCGCATCAAATGTACAAAGGTCTTTTCCGGTGGGCAGTGCGTCCGGGTTCCTTATGGGATCCCCATTAGGACCTGGTGGGATGTATTTACCCTCCAGCGCATCCAATATTCTTGGTATTTCAATATTGCATGCAGCTATCCTGTTTGCATATTCTACCGCAAGATTCAGGTCGCTTGTTATGCCATCCGATACCGATCCTAAAACGTCATTTTGTGCATCCGCTGGACTTAAATCGTTGAGTAAAACTTCAGTTAGCAGCCTCGTTGTAACTCCTTCAGATGAATTTATCACGGAAACATTATCCTTAAATTCGTCTCCGAGCATTGCCTCCACCAGTGCCACCAAACTATCCCCGGTCGGCGGCTCACTCAATGTATGCGAACCGTATGGCATATATTCGGTCTTCAACTCTTGTAAGTAGTTACTCAATCGAATAAGGAATTCTTCAAATGCCGTTGTGTTGCCTGTAATTATATTAAGATTGACTCCCAAATCTCTATCGAGGCTTAAATTTCTGCATTCCCCTATTATTTTATTTCTATATCTCTCTTTCAATACCTCATCTGCTGCTTGATTATAGAAACTTATCTCCTGCTGCAAACTCGACAGATTTCCATACAATCCAGATGGGACGATTGTTGGCGTCATAAAGTCCACAATGAGCATGTTAGCCCGCCGTCTGTCAAATATCCCCTCCGCATCCATCGGAAGTACATGGATCAACGGCATGTCCTGGAGAAGAATGGCACCCCAATCGTGTGCTGACAGACCGCACTCTTTGCCCGGCATCATCTCTATGCTCGTAAATATAGCAAAGATTGCATCAGCCTTGAATTCTTTCTTCAGCCAAAGATAGAATGCAAGACATTGATGAGTTGGTGGTATTGAGCCGTTATAGTACATCACAGATTCATTCTGAAGCCATCCCCATGTGGGATCCGGGGCAAGCAATACGTTACCAAACTGAATCTTTGGGATGACAAGATATTGTCCTGTTTCATTTTCATAAACCATGATCTCACCGGGCGGAGGTCCCCACCGCTCGATCATCTCATTCTGTTTATCGTCAGGGAGTTCATCGAACCATTCGAGATATTCGCTCTTCGGTATCAGTATTACATTTCCCTGCTGTACCCTTTTATTCAGTTCTCCGGGTGCCCATGTCCCGAAATTGCTTCCTTGATGTGCCATCAACTCAGCAAGCTCTGTTTTGTTTGGTAGTGGTTCGGTTCCGAGATCGTAGCCCCTCTCCTTCATCGCAACTAACATATTCGCAAGACTCGCTTGTGCATCAAGATAATAATCGATGTCTGAGCCAACATTTGCCTTGCCGCCACCTGCGCTATAGTAAAGTATTACAATTTTCTTATCTGAATTATTCATGCGATGTAATCTCATCCACGAAATTGTTCTATTAGTCAGCCATTCGATCTGGTAGTCAATAGGTTTGTTATATTCAATATTAGCTATTGGATCAATTGCCTTTCCAGAGATAACAATCGGCTCGATTATGCCATCCAATTCTGCAATAGCCACTTGATAAGCTTGTATCGGAGGGACGCCATGCGGACTTGCTTCCCATTCTTCTTGGCTCATGCTATAGAATAACCGAATCCCATTGAGCGCAGTAACATTCAATTTCTGTAAATCCGCTACACCTTTTGATGCGTTTTTATAATTAAGCGGACTTCCACGGGATATAACGATAGTACTATCCACAACCGGCTTACCATTCTCCATCAGATATTCGATAGAATTTGAATCTTTGTACGCATACGTTGAGACAATGACATTCACATTTTTCGATTCGAATGATTCAATCAACGTATCCAACAATGCAGAGTCCCGCTCCATACGTTTATAACTGCCAGTTACAATTCCTACTGTTGGATTTGATGAATTATATCTACCAGTAGAGTTATACCATTCGAGATAGGCGGTTGTATTCGCAAAAATCTCTGGTGCATAAGGATGGTATATTCCATAAACAGGTCTTGATATTGGTGGTAATATTTCGGCATTGACATTACAGAATTTAACCCCCATGAATACAACAAGGCGTTTAAAGTTCTCCTTTGATGGATATTCCAAATACTCCTCGATGTCTGAATACTCAGGGTCTGAGAGGTTTACATTGTGCAGATTGTATGATTGTACACAGGGTCCGATCGCGATAACATACGCACCATTGTTTTTAGCATCATTGACTGTTTCGTTCAATTTCTCAACTACCACAGCATCAAGATTTCGTAGGAGTATTACATCTTGGTCGCTCAAATTGAAACTTAGATTAACATCTGAGCGCCCAAAATAAGTCGTTACATTCACCATATCGCTGACAAAAGGATCCTTGGATACTTCATCCATGAGGGTTATCGCACAAGGTCGGGAGAATACAAAAGCAATCTTCGCCCTATCAGCTGGTGGAACTGGCGAATCCACAGGTGTAGTGCCTCCGTAAAACGTGTTATTCAGATACAAAATCAAATTCCGGATGTTCTCATCGCCACCATAAACCCAGTATTTCGTGATGTTTATATCCTCTACATTTCCGATGCTTATATTTGAACTGAGATTGTATGCGAAAACATCCGCACTGCTGTTTATCGTCTGATTTATGCTCGCAACAGTTTCATTGTCAAGAGAAGCTAAAAAACAACGCTTTCGTTACTGAAATTTACTGCTTTCGCTTCACTTGCATTATATATCGTCACATTTACAATTGCGTTCACCGTAGCGTTTTTCGAGGCATTCAGAAGCGATACCAGGTTCTCATCCGTTCCGAGCACAAATGTTATTCTATTCTTATCCGGTTCTTCATCGGCGGTCTTCACCGTGATATTCTCTGATACATTCGTGGAAAATGCCAAGTTTCCATTCCCATCCAATACTGTCTCATTACCTTCCGACTGTGCATGTATAACCTCAAATGGCACAAACACTTGCGCAATGAACAACACCAACACCAATACCAGTAACAGCAATACCGTTAATCCCCAACTTTTATCCTTCACCATCTTTACCTCAAATTGGGGTAGGATTGGAAAAGGCATATAAAACTTTCTATTTTTAATTTTAGGGTAAAACCCATAATCCGAATAGCTAACAGAATTGAGCGATAGGAAAAGACACACATATTTGTTTTTCTTTTAGTATTTTAGCACAAAACCATTTCAGGAAATTTACTATTAGGTCATATGACCTCCTCTACATAGCACATATAGAAATACGATATAAAGAGGCATTTCGAATTGAGAGGAGGCAAAATGAATGAAAGGGGATAGGAATAGAAGTGCATC
>PIXU01000101.1 GCA_003601795.1 Candidatus Methanophagales archaeon | reverse complement strand
TATCGTATCACCGTGTAAAATAGTCACTTTTATCGCTTAAACAGTTCCAATAGTTGGAATCACAATCTCTTAACCGAACACCTATGAAATACCTTTAAATACCTTTAAGTTCCTGTAATGTTACCTGACGATGTCCCGTTGGCTCGACTCGGTCGATTCTGGGGAGCTACAGAGACGTCTATCGCACGGCTCGTAATGAGCTGGACACAGCAAGGACAGTCCAGCCCACGATTCCTCCAGATGCCAATAGGCGTACCAGAGCTGGATAGGAGGATTCTCAGATTCCCAGATCCACAGCCCCACTATGCCGGGGAGAAACAACACCCAGACGATGATATGTGCGACAATGAACCCGCCCCACTACATCGCGAAAATCATGACGGTGTAGGTGCTGAAGCAGAAAACAAGCCTGCCACTCTTTATTGTTTCTGGTTCTTGATGGTTTCTAACAGATGATCAGTGAATGCAGTGCATGTGAGACCGTCTGAACGGCCCGTGATGATATATTGCTTTGTGCAGACATCAAGAGCCGTGTCCAGGCTTCGTGCCTCTGCCATGAATCCTATATGCCTGAGTAGCATTGCAGCCGCACGCATGATACTTGTAGGATTCGCATAAATAGCACGCCCCTCCTCTACCATTCGCAATGCGGAGCCATGAATAGCCTCAAACATTGCATATCTGTTACCTATGTTGGCACTACCCGCTGTGCCCACACCGCCCTGAAGCTCCGCCGCTTCATCTGTAATTATATCACCATAGAGATTAGGGAGCACAATAACCCGGAATCCACGCCTGCGGTTCGCATCCATCAGCTTCGCTGCAAATATGTCCACAAACCAGTGGTCCCATACGACATCGTGATAATTACGAGCAACGCGTTCCGCTTCTTTGAGGAACTTACCATCAGTTGCCTTTATTATATTCGCCTTCGTTACTACTGTCACCCTGTTGATTCCGTTTTGCTTCGCATACTCAAATGCCATGCGTATTATCCGCTCGGCACCTATGGTAGTGGTGACTTTGAAATCAATTGCCAGGTCCTCTGTTACGTTTATACCTCTACTTCCAAGTGCATACGCGCCCTCGGTATTCTCTCTGAAGAAGACCCAATCTATACCCTCTTCTGGTATCTTTACAGGGCGGACATTTGCAAACAGGTCCAGTTCCCGTCTTAACGTTACGTTCGCACTCTCCAGATTCGGGTATGGGTCGCCCGCTTTGGGCGTTGTTGTTGGTCCCTTCAGAATTACATGGCAACGTTTAATCGCGTCCATTACATCCTCTGGCACCGATTGCATGAGCTTCGCACGACGTTCTATGGTTAGACCTTCTATCTCACGAAAGATGACCTCACCAGTGCTCAATTTATCATCAAGCAGGAACTGTAATACTCGCTCCGCCTCCTTTATTATATAGGGTCCGATACCATCACCACCAACGAACCCCACCACAATGGGTCGCTCCAATGCATAATTCAACGGTGTACCATTTGCATTTGCTTCCTTCAAACGCTGAATACGACTTAACTGCTCTTCCACTATCTCGCCGAACTGCTTCTTCGCTCTTTCCACTATTGCTGCATTCGCTTCTCTCATTGCTGTCATAGTATTATAGTTATATTAACGGACCCGACGGGATTCGAACCCGCGATCCCCGGCTTAGAAGGCCGGTGCTTTATCCTGGCTAAGCCACGGGCCCTGGAATTACATGATAGAGATACGACACGAGAGACAATTTCAGAACGGTAACTCGGAACTCTTCTCTGCACCCTTCGCTATCGCTTCTTCCACCGATGCTAAGTCCTTCATTATGAACAGCCGGGCTTTTTCCTGCTCTACTGATTCGATCGAGTTCTTCAATATGGGGGCATATCTCTTGAACCTGTCTATCTTCACAGTATATGGCGCCAAATCCTCAACGGGTATAAGCTCAAAGCCTTTACCCTCAAGATATTTCATCACCTTGTTCCGCTCACCGGTGTTCTTCAGCTCGAATCTGTACTTCACGCGATTATAATAGGCTGAGAGCGTATCAAATATCTCACGGTCGTCAAAGAAATACTTGAAACACCACAAACTACCTATCTTGAAGATATTTATCTTTATTCTTTCATCCACTTCACTCATACTCATCTCTTATCACCTCCTCTTGTTATAGCCGCCAGCCTCGATTGAGACCCGTGATAGATAGAGAACCCTTCTGCAGTTCTCTGGTCTCGCTTCACATCGAACGAGACATCCTTTGAGTATAGTGCGTATGGCGATTCGCGCCCGACCACCCGTGCAACACCCTTGTTCAGCTTCAAATACACCGTGCCGTTCACACGCTCCTGCGTCTTATCTATGAAGGCATTGAGAGCATCAAACAGAGGGTCCATGACCAGACCCTGATAGACCAGTTCACTCCATGCTCTATCAACCAGTTCCTTGAATCTCAGTTCGTTTCTCGTCAATATGAGCTGTTCGAGATCGCGATGCGCCTCTAATAGGATAGTAGCAGCAGGGTGTTCATAAATCTCTCGCGCTTTAAACCCGAGAACCCTGTCTTCTATCATGTCCGTCCTGCCTATCCCGTGCTTGCCGCCAATGGCGTTCAACGTCCTTATCAATGCGACTCCGTCCTGTTCTGCTCCATTCACTGAGACTGGTACTCCCCCCTCGAAACATATCTGCAATAGTTCCGGTTCTTCTGGTGCTTCTTCAATAGATGCAGTCCAGTGGAATACCTCCTCCGGCGGTGAGAACGCCGGGTCTTCCAGCTCGCTCCCCTCTATACTCCTGCTCCACATATTCTCATCCACGCTCCATCTCTTATTATTATTGCCGTGCTCAAAAGAGATGCCGTGCTCTGCTGCATATCGCCTCTCCTCCTCCCGCGTTAAACTCAGTTCCCGCATCGGTGCAATCACTTCAAGATCTGTGGTTCTGAAGACCGCATCGAATCTGAGCTGATCGTTACCTTTGCCCGTACAGCCATGAGCGAGTGCATTCGCGCCTTCTCTCCGGGCTACTTCCACCACATGCCTCGCTATCAGTGGTCTTGCCATTGCAGTACCAAGAACGTATCCCTCATAGGAGCCGTTCGCCTTGATCAGCGGGAAGATGCAGTTGTGAACGAACTCCTGCTTCGCATCTACCAAGACAAAGGAGTCGCTCAGCTTCTCTGCTCGCACTCGCGCTTCCTTCAAATCCTGTTCTGGCTGTCCCACATCCACTGTTACTGCAATCACCTCATCATACCCGTAATGCTCCTTGAGCAGTGGGATGCAGACAGAGGTGTCCAGTCCACCAGAGTATGCCAGTACTACTTTCTTCATTTGCTTCACTCACCTACTATTACTACTACCTATACTCATATACTAACACTAATCTAACTAAACTTATTTATTATTTGTATTTAGTAAAATAAGAGGCTTTTTAAGCAGAAGCAGGGGAGAGAATGAGTCGTAAAAAATGACGCTGGCAGATAAGTTTAATGAACTGAATAGCCGAAGAGAGAAAGCTTTGATTGGCTTCATCACCGCTGGCTATCCTGATGCAGATGCGACCCCCAAGATAGCAGGTGCATTGATGCGGGGTGGTGTAGACATACTGGAGCTTGGTCTACCGTTTTCTGACCCTATTGCCGATGGTGTTACGATACAGCGAGCGAGTGAGCGTAGTTTACGTGCTGGCATGAACCCTGATGCATACTTCGACGTTGCATCGGCTATAAAAGGTGTGGAGAAGGTCTGTCTTACTTATTATAACCTCATCTTGCAACGGGGACTGGAGCAGTTTGTGAACGATTGCGAAAGTGCGGGTATAAGTGGTATAATAGTGCCTGACTTACCGGTGGAGGAGTCAGAGCCTCTGCTGAATGTTTGCAGCAGGTATGAAACCGATCTAATATTCCTTATTGCACCCACGACCACAGAGAAGCGAATGGTGAAGATTCTGCATGCTGCCGCTGGCTTCATCTACGTCGTATCTCTGCTCGGCGTGACGGGAGCGAGGGAGAGGCTCTCTGATGCGATAGCGCCTCTTATATCTCGTATAAGGGAGCAGAAGTCGGCGATGAAGATAACAGTGCCACTGGCTGTTGGTTTCGGTATCTCAAAGCCCGAGCATGTAAGAACTGTATGTCAACTTGCAGATGGAGCAATTGTGGGCAGTGCGATAATAAGGATGATAGAGGAGGGAGAGGGGAGCGGTAAGAATCTAATGCAGAAACTGGAGGATTTTGTAAAGTCATTAAAAGCCGCTACTGTTGTGTGAACTACTCACATGCAAGTAGGTGAGCTTCCATCCTCATCCAGGATTCAAAATAGGAATCACCGATGATTCGGGCAAGTTCATCTATTATCGCCACCACTTTTGAAACGTGGTCGTGTCCCTCTTTCATCGACTTGAAAGAGAAGATGTAAACAGAGTAATGCCCCTTGAACAAAATAGAATATACTAACCCCCTCCACCAACCATTCACAAAGGATCATCATATCAGTCTCCAATCGATCAAAAGTGAAGCTATAACGATGCTGAAGGTCGTGATACTCGCAATGTGCTTTGAAGGAGATATAACCTTCGTAATAAGCGAATTAAAGGCTAAAGCATCGTTAGGGGAGTTTACAGTATTCTAAGCAGGTTTACAGTCGATCAGTTTGTGGATATGGTGTTGAGAACCATAAACGCCGTTTATGGAAAGCGAAAGATCGTAAAAACGATAATAATTGGAGATACCACCAATTTGACGGTGGATATTAACTGGTTCAGAAAGAAGTACAAGAGATAAGAGAGAAGATTTAAAAGACAAGGACTATAAAGGGGCTTATTCCAAGTCCAAAGGCTATTATATCGGTATGAAACTTGTTTTAGCCATAGAATACCACTCTTTAAGGCCGTTGGCTTTTCTTGTTTAAGCATAATATCCTTAATTAGAAGTTGTTTAAGCAAAAAAGGTCTTTAATAGAGGATGTTTTTAAAGTAATGAAAGGTACGTTTTCCTTAGATGAAATACATAGTTTTACTCTGTCATCTGTGACAAAGATCACTTCTCCTGGTGTCGTTTTGATTGGTATTGCCATTTCCTTGGGTTTCAGAGATAAAGGAAGCCTACAAAGACTTGCTGAATGGTGACATTTTGTGGGGATTAATGTTATGCAATGTTGCTATGAATAATCATAGGAGTTTCTGGAGATCTTGGATTAGGATTAGGTATAACTTTTCTTGAACCCGGCTCTACAATTAAATCTAATCGTTACAGTACTACTGGTCTTATTAACGGCTGTGCTCCTTTGTTTTATGCTAAAACAACAAAAACGGATTTTTCACCGGCTATTTCTAATATTACACATCCATATAATATGGCATAGGTAGATATATCTTTAAAACGTTATTTTGGTTGTAATGTAAATTGGCTGGATG
>PIXU01000100.1 GCA_003601795.1 Candidatus Methanophagales archaeon | reverse complement strand
CAGTGTCACTTGCTTCCGGACAGCCGTCATCGGTTACGGTCACCGAAGCGTTGAACGGCTCGTAATCCCCAGCAGTCCACTTCCAGGATGTGTAAGCGTGGTCTTTGCATACGCAGATGCCATCGCGTGCATCATCGGGTAAGCCGCCTTCGCTCGTTCCGTACTGACCGTCACCAAATGACCATCTGACATAAGTGATGTTATAGCCTTTGTGCTCATTCGGATTGGTTGAGTTCGAGCACAGTAGTGCAAGCGACTCGAACTTCTTCGCCGCATAGTTGTATCTGAACTTAGAGTGCCCTTTTGCCACTGGCGGTATGTTGTCATAGATCGTGACGGTGCCGTTCTCGATTATTATGGTCGCATAAGGCTTCTTAGTCGCATTGTTGACAATGATCACGCCGGTCAGGTTCAGACCGGTTGTAGCGCCGCGTTCGCCGATTGCCGTGAACTGAATAGTTGCGAGCGTACCAGGATTGAGCACACCATCCGGACCTTTTCTCGTTTCCGCGTATGACACGATACCATTAGCATGGTCTATCTCATTGTGGACAACGACTGTGTCATCAAAACCACCGAGGAACGGTCCTTTGTTCTGCGTCTCTGCTCTTACCACGCTTGTGTTGTAGCGCAAGTAGTATTCAACACCGTATACTGGTGCACCATTCGGGTTGACCGTTATATTTACGTCAAACTGGTCCTGCGGCTGGACAATCGTCTCTGGAGGTTCAACGCTTATGATTGGAACTCCTTCTTTTGTCCGCAGGCATGCAAAGACTGCACTGAAGCCGTTCTTGTATGAGCCGTCTCTTTCCTGGAAGTAAGCAGTCTCTCCGGTGTCGGCTATGCAAGCGGTAACATCACTCCTGTTAAAGCCTATTGGATAGTCATTACCACTACCCATGCCTTCATTCGACCATGCTCCCTCATACCATGGGCAATCATTGAACTTGAGCGATTCTTTTGTGGGTACACCGGTACTGAAATGCACACCATCAACCGTGACAGTAAACAGCTTCGCTTCTACCAGCTTCTTCTTATCAACTTTCGGGAATGTAGCTTTTGTAGTTGCATCCTCTGGCGTTACGTGGTATTGATGTCTCTCATCCTTTATGTACTCAGTCGCAACACGATCACAACCATGTGCTATTTTGTATTTCATGTTGCTACTGCTTCCATCGTCATATATGACCATCAGAGCCATACCGCTGGTGTATCCTTTCCCCCATGCTCCGGGAGTTGTCCTATTCGCAATGTAAGTATCGTCTCCAGTTACATACTGAGTTACATCGTATACAAACGTCAGGTATTGATACTTCTCCATGGTAGTAAATCCTTTGGAATCATTGTAGTACGTGACCGGTGAAATAGGAGTCTCCGGAATGGAGCTGTTTTTAAACGACATTTGGAAGTATGGCCTCGGATCGTAGCCATACGTCCACGCATTGTACCATGTGCCGTACACGTATAGTGTTGCGTTCACTATCGTCGCACCCGGTGGAATGTCTGCGGTGGTATTGGTGATTCTGTTGATGTCTCCTCCAGGTCCTATAACAAAGGTCACCTTATCCTTCTTGTATTTGTAGTCCCCAACCGTATAGATTACATCACTTCCACCCTGATATATCGTGCTCATTGGATGCTGTCCTCTATATCCATAGCACGTATCGGGTAACATCGTGTCATTGATGCAGTCAACGCATGCAGGATTCGTGGGGTATTCACCACATGCACAAGAGGTGTTCCTGACCTCAACCTTATAGTTGTTACTCATGTCCCTGTCACCAGTAACATTGGTGTAGTCCGCGGTTACGTTAATCGTGATGTTCTCAACCGTAGTTGGCTTCCAGTTACCCAGGTTTACAATCGCCGATGCACTTGGATCTAAAGAGGATACAGTTGTCGAATTGTTGTATACCTCATTGCCAGTGCAATCGCTGGTTATATTAATAGCTACCACGAAGTTCTCAGCCTTTTTATTGCCAATGTTCGTTATCTTTGCGGTCAGCACGTTCGTCAGGTTCGCGAATATGTATTGTGGGTCGTCAAACTCCACCTTCAGGTCTGGTGCGGGTATTGCCGTGCAGTTGATTGTTCCGTTGTGCGTTGTATGCGGTATAGGTTCACCTATATCATCAGGCAGTGCGGTGTCTCTGAAATCAAGGTATGAAGTGCAGTCGCAAGTCTTATTTATGCAATGTAATGTGATATTCGCGAGTAAGTTGTCGCCACTGGCACCTGCTATCCCACCTCCGAGTATACGAACAATTCCTGCATCTGTTCCATAAGGATAGCTCCATCCTTCGGAGCCATCTTTCCAAGGACTGCCTGTGAAATTCACATCTGTAATGTTGACACAACTTGTATCAAAATATATGTCTACCTGAGGACCATAACAGTCGACAGTTGTATTGACCCGGACCTGCACGATGGTATTGTTTTGGCAATACACTCCGGTGCTGTTCTCTGGCAAGAAGTAAGTGGAATTTGCAGGATATGGAGGCTGGGCTAACGCCGATGGCACTACTGCTAACATTACTGCCAACACCGTCAATGCTATTACACCGCTTACTGCCATTTTTTTTGTATTCATTTTTTTTCTTTTTCACCTCCTAAGCCCCCTTGTGGACTTGCACCACCTCGGGGACATGTTTTGTTCCCATTCTTTTTTCTTTTTTCTCCTCTTTCGCCTCCTTTTTGTCAAATAAAAAATAAAAAGCAGCAAAATGCTGCTTATTTTTATCTAATCGCACCAGCAGTCTAAACCGAATCCTGGATCAAGAATTCGTTTGCGTATCTTCCTCCAATCGAATGAGTTTATTGTGCCGTCATTATTGACATCTGCAGCCCACTCATGAAGAAGCTGGAAATTTGGGTCAAGAATTCGTTTGCGTGTCTTCCTCCAATCAAGTGAGTTTATTGTGCCGTCATTATTGACATCTCCGCATTCCCATGTGGTATTTGTCGTACCGCTCAGCCAGTCAACATACCAATTGTTTTCATCGGTCTCTTCCACCGTGTTATTGTGATCGGCACATATTGCTATGTCATCACCTGGCGGTGTATATGTCCATGTATAGCTGAAGTTCCTTTCGAAGCTTGCTCCTGGCTGCAATCCATAGGTGACCAAGTCTGATGCCTTGAACTGACCATTGATATAGAGATGTGTTGAATGATTTCCACGAGCAGAGAATTCGCCCACGTTCTTTATGATATATTTGATGGTGCAGTCTGAACCCACTCCATCCGTCCAGTTCACCCATGCTTTTGTTATCTTCAAGTCCGGTATCGGTTTTGGAGAGACTACAATCGCATACTCGATTTCTGTATGTATCGGATGGTCCGGGATATAGGTGCTCTGATTTGGTATGAATTCGTGAGGCACGTTCATGCCCTGGAAGTTTTCAATGGTGTATGGGCTTATCGGGTAGTCTTTTATGCAATTGACACCGCCAGGGCTGGGTGATGAATTGAGTACATAGTAATAGTCGTGTGATACGTACGAGGCATTGTTATGTAGCGCTGGAGAATAGTTGGTTGGGTGTCCAGGTGTAGACCAGCCGGGTCCGTCGCCGCTGACATTGTTATCAAAGAACGGGTCGCTGAATGCAAGCATACACGCATCAGCGGTGTAATTCACGCCTGCAACCGTTACGTAGTGTCCACCTACGCGTACCCAATGGTTACCGATGATTATGTCAGTGCCAACCTCTTCCACGTGCCACCATCTCGAATCACCCTCGAATTGAATGTAATCACAGGAATCAAGTTCATTATTTCCATTGTCCGTCCAGTTAATTATATGGAAGCTTGAGCAGAACATTGGGTAAATCTCGTGCCACCAAGTGCAGACTGGGTCAGTGATAGTCTGATTTATCTGGTCATAACCGCCCTCGAAATCGAGATACATGACATCCGTCCCATTCGTCACGTTGATTGTAATCGTCACATTTTCTACGTACCACTTTTTCGGATCACCATCGAAATCAACGAAATCGCCAGGATTGAGCCTGCCATCGTTGTTCGTGTCAATCCAGCTATCGCAATAATACTCGTTACAGTAGTTTGGATAAAGTTCGTGCCACCAGATGCATCTTGGATCAGTGATATATCTTGGATCAATCGTCGCATTGTGAAGGTATTTTAGCTCCTTTGGTTCCCAGAATCCGAGCAGAAGAATGACATCTTCGCACTTCACCACCTCATTCTTAATCCATGTAGCGTTCGGCGTTTTCTCCACATGCACATACAGCATGTTGTCACGCTCAGTATCATTCAGCCAATCGTTGATTCCCTGTGCCATGTTTGAGACGGTTGTTCCAGCCCAGGGCTGAGGAGTCTTAATCCCATCGGTATTCACATACCATGCTAAGCGTTCAATGAGCTCGCCCCACCTTGGTATCGGCTGTGGCTGCGGTTGTGGACCTGGTGTAAACGCTGGTAAAGCGGGCGGTGCACCCGCAGGGGGCCAACTCGTGTTGAGGTCGTTTACATTGTCGAACGCATGGTCATCCCAATTTGGTCCAGGAGTTAGTGGTGGAGTTTCGTTATAATCCCTAACCAATGAGAAGTTGTCCCAGCCATCTCCTGGAGTTCCTGTCTGGTTTGCATACTTCGAATCAAACCACCAGAGGCAGTTTGCTACCGCAGTGGGACCGCAGAAAGACCATTGGTTAGTTGTTTGGTTTCTCCAGTTGTCCTGAGTTTGGTTGAAGTCCGGCATGCCATTTGGTGCGTAGTTTGGGTAAGAACGTTTGAATACCCATTCTGGTGATTTAACGGTCAAGACAGAAATGACAGGATGCAGATAAGAGTCCTGTCCTCTGTTGAAAGTGGCATAGTTATTCGAAGAGCTCAAATGCTCGGCTACATCCCAGGAATCAATGTCAAATGCATAGCACCATGAATTTCCCCATTCGTCTTCGCCACATCCATCTGCTGCATCCGAAGCGACCAACTGACCATTAAAGCTCAACGTATCACTATCACCCGGATCGCCAGTGAGATAAACAGTATGTAAGGTTGCGCTTTTTTTGGCTGGATCCACTACCGTCCCATCAAAATAAGTTGTATTTTCGTCATGAGGAGCTGCATAGTTCAGGTTCCAGTGTCCGTCATTGATCCAATACTGCACCTCTGGTTTTGTTGAATTACTAACAACTGCTATCAATACGATACCATACATTCTGCCATCAAACTCAGGGTCAATCTGGTTTGTACTTGCAGTTACATTGTTAATAAATCCCGGAGTAACTGTGTTAGTAACATTGTAGTAAACCCAATAGACTCCATGTCCAGTGCACCAGACCTCTGGATTCGTATCGTTCACGCCCGCAAGCGTTAGAACTGTATTGCCATTGCTGTCCTGAAGAGAATACGTCCCTGTTGCATTCGTATAATTGACTCTGAGCGTCCCCTTATATTCTTCAGTAGCTCCCCACACTCCTACATAAAGCCTTGCCCACTCTACTGTTCCGCTGGGAACACTGAAGTTTTGATAATAAGTGTTTGGCTGGTATGAGGTACCTTCAACACCGTGACCGCCGCCTATATAAACTTCGCCATTTATCGTGCCGTTGTTCGAAGTGCTTATAGGAAAGGCGTATCCATTGTAGTCGTATAATGCCATTGCGGGCATACCAAGCGCCGCTAATGCTACTAATATCGCGATTGGTATTACTATGCACTGCTTTTTCATTTTTTTTCTTTTCACCTCCCTTTTATTGGGTATTTATGTCATAGCACCCCTCCTCGGCGCTCCTTTCTTCTTCATCTCTTCGCCCCTCCATGGACTCGCACCATGTCTCTCCTCTTTTTAGGGGTATCTCTTTATTCTCGCTCATTTCCCACTTCACCTCTTCCTCATCCCTCATCTGCTCCATCGCTTTTTCCATCCCCCCTCTTATTCACATCACGCCGCGGAACCGCCTCCATCGCTCCGGTCGCACCGCGAAAAGGCACTGCATACACCGCTCCTTTACCGATTCCAAGCTCTTTGGTTCGTTCTTCATGTCTTCGTCCCGCGCCCACATCTTCGCCTTCGCCCGCATTTGTATACGTGGTTAGTAATAATATTATATATATTAATAAAACTATTTTCGGTTTTTTAATATTTATATGTTAATAATCGATAGTATTAAATATAAAGATGGCAGTAAACACATATTTTGAATTATTTTATGAACCATTAAACAGAAGATTTGGAGATATTGGATATATTATTTAGCAGAAAATCTAAAAGAAGTGTGCTCAAACCACGAGATTGCACAGATTGTAAAAAGATTATACAAAGTTTACCGCGGAGAGCACGAAGAGTGCTGAGATGATATATGAGTTGTGAGTTGTCGGATGTGTTTCGGATGTGAACACGTTTTTATCCTATATTCCGCACATCTTGATATAAATTACCTCAGAATTATAATTTTATCTATACCATAATTTTAAATAGGAAACATTTCATATCAAACACTTATGTCAACAAGTATGCCGTATATGATGACGGCGAACCTACTCACCCCACTCGATTATACCAGTAAAATCCTTGACCACCTTGGCATAGTAGCCACGGTGTGCAAGGAAATCGGCTTGGCTGACGAAATCAATAGGATCGTTGGCGTGGACCCACGCCAGAAGGTGACCTGCGGCGAGGCTGTTGTTG
>PIXU01000099.1 GCA_003601795.1 Candidatus Methanophagales archaeon | reverse complement strand
AGTATTGCTGGAGAAATATGGCATAAGTTTCGATGATATAGAGCTGTTATTACTCGCAGGTGGATTCGTTAATTTCGCAAATACGGATAATGCGATACGTATAGGACTACTGCCACCGATCGCCCGAGAGAAGGTGAAGAAGGTAGGTAATGCCGCACTGGAAGGCGCCAGGCAGGCTCTGGTCTCGAAGCGGAAGCGAAGCGAAGCGGAAGAAGTAGCTAAGCGGATAGAGCATATAAAACTGGAAGAGGAGCAGGATTTTATGGAGAAGTTCGTCAGTGAGTTGTATTTCCAGAATTATCTTGAATGAGAATGAAAATGAGACCGATGTGGAAAAGCAAAGCGAAGGATGATTAAAGGGGGAGAAGTTCGACCAGAGGGGTGTATATGCGAACCATGTTCGGATATATCGCTAAATTGGAAGGATATAATTCTCCACTTTCTCTAAATGATTGCAAAGAGATTTGAGGTTAGCAAAGTTTTTCATGTTATTTCCTCATTAAAACGCCATTTCATACAGCGTGTTAGACGCCCGAGCGAAGTGAGGGCGAGCCACGATAGTGACGAAGCGTTTTGCTCGGCGGTCTCATTTTTCCTCTCTTTTTATTTCCACACCAGCTTCTTCAATTGGTTCCTCCACGGCATTTTTGAGCCAACTGGCATCAATACCCTCTTTCGTTTGTGCTTCTATCTTTAGTGAAAGTTCACCTGTTTTCTCAACAAGATTCCCAAGGGCATTAAAGCATTCGTAAAGTTGTTGACGATTAACCTTCAAACTATACATAATCTGAGTTATTTTGCCTGCTTCATGAACCTCAGGTTTTTCTGTTTCTTCTTCTGGAGTTTGTGGAACTTCAGGCTTTTCTTCGGTTGGTATAATCTTAGAACTCACGATATAGGCTGAAGGCAGATCAATTTCTTCTATGAGAATTTCTTTTCCTATAATCACCTGTTCCTTTGCCACTACGGGTTTGTCTTTAACCACTTGGACCTTATCTTTGTTTGTTATCCCAAATAGACTATCTTTCACACCCTTTGAAATCGCTTTCTTAATTACATTTTCGTCAATAATCCGAGGGAACTCGGGTGAAGAAAAGAAAGTATCGATAACATCTTTAGTTTCCACCCCTTCCTCTATTTTGATTAAATCTGATAGTCTTTTTGCTGTGAGTGAATCAAAAACCTTTGGCGGGGAAACTCGCATAAGTAACTCCATTAGCCTTTCATGTATATTGGTAGCCTGAAGTGCCCTACCACCTACCTCAAGCGTTTCAAGAGCTGGCTTACCATCCTCCAAATTTAGGAGCCAGACTGTGTTGTAAAGATTTCTAAAAGAAGAATCTCTGGAGGCTTTTTCGGTCTTTTCTCTCTCCTTCAGTTGTTCCAATTGTTCTTCGGTCAGGTTCAACGACTTCTTTTTTACTCTAACACGTTCAACGGCAATTAAATACCGAACCGCGCGACGCAAGGGTTCAATCTGATTTTTGTCAGGAATAGCCAGAGCTAATCCATTTTTATATATCCTTGGTTTATCACCGTATTGCGTAAGAAATTCTATCCCGATTTTCTCCTTGTTTTTTTCATAAACAAACTCAATTGGGAGATAGGCTATTTGAAAAGCAGGCACTTTATCAGGTATGCCTTTAGAGTTTTGTGGCCAGATAACTGCTGATTTTCCACCAAGCTCAGATTCTAACATAGCTTTGATAGCGTTCTTTATTTCATCTTCAGCATTCCCTATTCCCTCGGCTTCATCTTCAAGTAGCTTATTGACATTTGGCGTGGTTTTAAATGAGTAACGAGCACCATCATAATGAATATAAAGACATTTACCTACAAGTTCTTTTAAAACTGCTTTTATCATTGTAGAATCTAAGTGTGGTGAAACTGTTGCCAGCATCAGGTCATGTTCTGTCACACCTGGTGGTAATATCTCGCCTTCCTTACCTCCCATTTTCGGCTGACCACCGAAAGAGAACATCAAGATTGCAGTAGCGATCCGGGTAGCCGGCGTCCTTGCATCTTTGAAACTCTTATCGATTCGCTTTACAGTTGCATTTACACCTATAAAATCTGCATCCAGAACTGCCCGATATGGTTCCCTTTGTCCAACTTCTGTAAAGAAGGCTCTTCTAACCTCAGGTTCATCCATAGGCACATCAGTAGCAGATAGCAAATAATCCCTAACATTGCGACTTTTTAGTGTTCTTAATACCACTGCAAGAAATCTCAAGACCCCCCTTGTCCTCTGAAACTCAGGTATTGACGCCCATCTTTCTCTCATCAAATCAATGAGTGCTGGATGAAAAGGATAAGCTTTTACAAATCTTTCCCGATATTTTATAATTCTCTCTTCAAATTCGCACCGTTCTGCCTCTGAGGGAACATAGGAAAGGATATTTCTTTTTATGGTATCCACATAAATATCTGCAACTTTATTGGCTATATCTTCAGATGGTGGTTCTGCAAGGAGCCTCTTCCTCAACACTGGAAATATCTCATCCCCTCTTATTGGCTCTCTTTTCGCATCCACACGGGATGCGAGATGGTCAAGGGTAGATAAAATCTCAGTATCACCAAAGAATTCCCTTGCACTCGCCTGCAATGAATAAACGAGGCAGGCATTTTTTGAGTTTGAAACCTCCGTAGTAAGAGTCTGAATAAACTCCATTGCCTGCCTGTATAGGGTGGATTCCCCCACTGGTTCTCCCATTGCCCGTTCTAAGTATCTTGAAACTTCGTCAAGGAGTATAAGGGTTGGTGTATTCACGATAATTTCTTTGACGAGTTCCCCACCCGGAGCAACCCTTTTCTGGTCTTGCTCTTCTATTAATTCATAGGCTCCCAATTGCCAGGCAAGATACCCCCAAATTGTGCGAATCCTTTTGCCATCAATCTCTCTGCCTGAAATGGCGTCGAATTTTTCGCCATCGAAAACTGCTATCCTGATGCCCTTAACATCGGGTAAATCCCTTGTCTCAGGGATGGCTTTCTCCATCTCTTTTCGGTTTTTGACCGCATAGTATAAAGTTGCCAATGTGTGAGATTTACCCCCACCAAAGGGGGAACGGAGCTGGAGAACTCTGTTGCCTTCTTTACCGGATAGCCTATCATAGACCTCTTCAACCAGCATCCTCATATCGCTTGTCAGGTGGGTTGCGCGGAAAAAAGAATAGGCATCCCGATAGGTTGGTGGAACATTTGGGTCTCCCGCCACCAGCGCGCCTAAATCTATGGCATAGGTTGCTACTGCGGTCTCCTCGGATTCTACATCCAGGTGCAGTCTTACAACTTCTGTCCATGGTTTTATTTCCATCATTTTTCACCTCCAATTTTTTCTTTCACCCTATTCAAGACTTCTTTTACAAGTTTTATTGCATCATTAGCATCTTCTTCGGTATATGTCTTAAATGGCACCGCAGGTCTTGCCAGTGCATCAGGATACCGGGTGGGGATGTAGTATCTATCAAGAATTTTTCCATATTCAATAAATCTTTCAAATGACTTATCATATTGGCTACATATCTTCGCCAGTTCCTGAATTGAATGTTCCCAAATTAGCCTCCTCTTATGGTAGATTATAAAGGCTTTCAAACCCACCTGGGCGGTCTGTTCAGCCATGAAACAGGCGTCAGAGTAAAATTTTGCTTTTAGATTATGTTCTGCAACCTCAAGATTGTGCTCTGCCTGTTCAAGCCATCTCAAAGCATCTTCTTTATTTAATTTCATCTCCTTGCCTCCACTTCTTTTTGATAAACAATCCTTCCTTCTTTCAGAACCTGCTCAATAAATGGATTTTCTCTCTCTAAAGCCCGCTCCTGGCGTTCCCATAGGGATATTAACGGCGAGTGACATACTGAGAGCAAGCATCGAGTAACATACCGTGCATACGAAAGTAGATAGAGCTGAGCGAAGAAAAAAAGCGATTAAAGTGCTCATTCAGTCCTTCACAGGCTTT
>PIXU01000098.1 GCA_003601795.1 Candidatus Methanophagales archaeon | reverse complement strand
CATCTTCGTCACCATAATACTTTGGGATTATAGCTTGCAGGAAGAAGCCTAAATGCATATAAAACTCCTTTGCCACTTCGTTGCTCTCTCGGACTTCTACACTCGCATTACCTTTCGTTACATTCAATACCTCCTCCACAAGCTCGGTTCCTATCCCTTTTCTCCTGTACGCAGGATGCACTGCAATAGACACTATATGCCTATCAGGATAAAAGATAACATAACCAGCGATTTTATTCAAGTCCTTTTCCTTATCCTCATGTATAGTCAAGGGCACAAATAATTGGACAGATCCAGTGTAAAAGGTTGCTTATTCCAGAAGGATTTTAGCGAAGTTCGTAGTTCTTCTATAGTATCATGGGTAGTATTAGCCGTTTTATTTTCACGTGTCTGACGCCAGCACTCTTCAACGGGGTCAATATCGGCAGCACCTGTTGGCAAGAACATGTAATCAACTGTACCCTTGCTCTCTTTGAAATAGCCCACAACAAGATTATTTTTGTGCCAGGTTGCTCGGTCAAAAATGAACAACACGTTCTTATAACGCTGGGGGCATCCTTTTTACAAATTTTAACACTTCCTCTTTAGTCTGATGACGCATTTCTTGGTAGTGGAACTTTCCATGCCCTGTTAGAGCGCCTCCCACATTTATTGCCTCTTTCGAACCATTCATGTAGACAATCGGTGTTGTCCCTTTACGAGCCCAACATTTACGCCTGTCCGCATCAACTGTAAAATGAGCCTCATCCATGCAGATAATCACTACGTTTTTATCCAAACTTTCGAGTTTTTTTTTAACTGCTCTTTGAACTCGTCAACATCCTTCTGATTTCTGCGTTTGTGCCTTGGTCTTGGAACCAAACGAACAAAACCCAAATTTGAAATAATCCTGCGAATATGCCTCGATCCATATAAAACCCCAAATTTCGACTTGATCAATATCTGCACATCTTTTGTTTGCCAACCTCTTGTATATCCATTTTCCATCGTGTAAGGCTTATCTAGGATTAAATATAGCTCTTTTAAGTTTTCTTCACTCAACTTAGCCTTCTTTCCCCTTCCTTTCTTATCACAAAGCCCTTCAAAGCCTTCTTCTTTGAATCTACAATGCCAGAAAGAGACGCTACTCTTGGAAGTGTGGCATATCTTTTCTATGTCTCTATCCTTGTAGCCTTCTTTCAATAAGAGAAGGTAATGCAAACGCTCTTTTATTTTTCCGTTTCTCTCTCTCTTTTATATCTTTTCTCTAACTCTTCTAGATTGATGTCTTTCAACTCCATAAAATCATATTATTGTCCTATTATTTAAAGCCTTGACTATACATCAACACGATGGTAACGAGGCTGCACATGTTCGATGGAAGAGAGATAATATACAAAGGAGAATACGTTGGAAAATCATCCTCTATTATGCCTTTTCACACGAAACCACTACGTCATTACAGATTAGTGTATGTGTCTTCCAAATATATGTTTCCTCATGTTGTTTTTAATGCCACAACAGAAGACGTGCAGGCATGGAAAAGTTATAGGGGGATGAATTACACCGAGAAATTATTAGCATTTGAGCAGGAGCTTCATCGTGGTTTTCAAGGTCCAAAAAATCCTGATTTGTTCAGGTGGACTCCTTCTTTTATCTCCCCCATGAGCTTTGTAAAGGTTTTTGAATACGTAAAAGGAGCGAGAATAAAAGGAAGTGCTCCTAATGGTTCCATAGTTGCGATAGTGACAAATATAACCACAAACCAGGGAAGAGAATTTATATACTCGCAAACAACAATATCTAACGGCCCATACGAGTTTCTTGTACCGTATTCAACAGAAGGACCGATAGATGGAGGCACGAATTATGACGTTCTTGCAGCTCCTTATAAAATAATAGCAGGGCATATAGAAAACGAAATGATAGTGTGGGGCATGGGGAAGAAAGTGGAGGTCAAGGAAAAAGAAGAGATGGAAGGGAAAACAGTAAGGGTGGATTTAGTGTATAAAAGCATTCCTAAATACTTTACGTAGCACCAACGAGCTATGACCTCAAATTTATCTCTTGTAAATTGAACACCGCGTGAAAAATGCACGAGATAACAAAAATATTGGCAATAGGATATTCCGCCAGGCATATCGTATGCTCCGGCAGCAGAGCGGGCTATGAGATGTCTGCTGCCGATTCTTTTGGTGACGTAGATACGAGGAGATGTGCCACCAGATATTTCCTTCTGAATCCGCTTCAGCTTCACGCCGACGTCAAACACCTTAAATCGGAGATAGAAGAAGCTGACGGTATAATTATAGGCTCAGGGTTTGAGAGTGCGGATTTCGGGTTCTTAACGGTTAAGGATAGGAAAAAGATAGTGGGGAACACACCGAAAAAGACAAGAGAAGTATCGAATAAAGCATGGCTTTCATCGCGATTAGACGATTTAGGTATCCCACATCCTCTTAGCTATACTGGCAGAGAAATAGCGGAAGGAGAAGAAAAAGAAAAAGCGAAACTGAAAGACTTTCACTATCCCGTGGTGGCAAAACCCGTTTATGGCGGTGGGGGAACGGCTAACTTCTTTTGTATTGATGAAAAGGAGTTGATTCACTGGGCTAAACTTTTTCCTGATTTCTTATTCCAGGAATACATAAATGGAACGCATGCCTCGGTATCGCTCATTTCAACCGAGCATGAAGCGATTTCGGTATCCGTGAATGAGCAGTTGATAGGTCTGGATTCGGTTTACGCTCCCGGACCCTTTGCCTACTGCGGGAACATCTCCCCATTTATAACAAAATCTTCAGAGCGGATGTGTGAAATTGCCGAGTTCTTAACGACTGAATTAGGGCTGGTAGGCTCTAACGGGATTGATTTTGTTGTTACTGACGATGTACCTTTCGTAATAGAAGTGAACCCACGGTTTCAAGGAAGCCTGGACACCGTTGAGCTTTCCACAGGTCTAAATTTGAATTTAGTTGATGCGTCTATGAAAGCGGTAAGAGGGGATCTACTCGTAGAACGAGTGGAAGCGAAAAGATATGCTGCAAAAACGATTGTGTTTGCAAGACAAGAAGGGGTAGTGATGGGGAATTTAGATAGGGATGTGCAAGGAATAGTGGACATTCCAGAAAAAGGCAGAATTGTAAAGCAGGGAGAACCCATTGCCACTGGAATAGGGATTGGCGATAGTAGAGAAGAAGCGGTTGCTGAAGCGATGAGCAATGCCGAGCGTATAAAAGCGGGTGTGAGAGCAAGAAAATAAATTGTTCTTTCGACACAGATTAACACAGATGAAAATATCAATGCCGTTAAAAATAGTCCAGCCAGCCCAGCAAAAGAAAGAAAAAATTCAGTGTAAATCAGTGTCTTAAATAGAAGGAAGTTATACTTTATATACAATGAAAAAATACAGGGCCCGAGTAATAATTGAACCATGCGAGGAAGGAGGATATTTTGCTACGTGCCCAGCCCTGCAGGGATGTCATGCAGAGGGGGAGACCTACTTAGAAGCATTGGAGAACATTCAGGATATTATCCGAATCCATCTTGAAAGTCGAGCGGAATTGGGGGCGTTGACATCGGACCAAGCGGAAGTTGTCAGTGCGTTGGATATATTCAAAGTGGAATTAGTTGTGCCGGTAAACGCATGAATAAAAAGCTCCCCGCTGTAACAGATAGAGAAGTTATCAAGGTTGCCAAAAAGCTTGGATTTACGTTTTATAGGCAGGCAAAGGGCAGTCATGAAGTCTGGCGTAGAGTAAGTGACGGGCGACATACTGTGATACCAAGACACGCAGGTAAAATCATCAAGCGGAAGACATTGAAAAGTATCATAGATGATTTTGGGATAACTGTTGAGGAATTCAATGAGTTGAGATAAATATACAAAATGATTTTATCATTTTTAATTTGCTCCAAACCCGCCCGATAAAAGGTTATTTGAGGAGTGAACTTTTCTAAAGAAGTTCATCGAGCTGGGCAATGTGATATCGAAGTATTACGTATCACAGGTCAGGAAAGAAATGTAAAGCATTTTCCCGTAAGCCAATGTTTCTATAAACTTTAACATACCTCAACTACTTTTTCTTTTCTATGCCGTGGACATACGCAAAAGCAGGCGTGGACATAAAAAAGGAACAAGGAGTTGTAAAAGCGCTATCCGCGGAGATGACCGGGATAAAAGAGCTAAAAGGTTTCTCGGGTCTTTTTGAACTCCCTTTTGATGCGCAGCATCTGCTCGCTATTTCCACCGATGGCGTCGGGTCGAAAGTCCTGATTGCTGCTGAGCTAAACAAATGGGATACCTTAGGTATAGACTGCATCGCGATGAATGTCAACGATGTTTACTGTGTGGGGGCAACGCCCATTGCGGGGGTTGATTATCTCGCGATGGAAAAGCCCGATGAGTTAATTGCCGCGGAAATAGGCAAGGGATTGGAAGAAGGAGCGCGAATTGCGAATATTTCTATCGTGGGTGGTGAAACGGCGATACTACCCGAAGTGGTAAACGATTTAGACCTTTCTGGAACTTGCGTAGGATATGTTTCAAAGGACAGGGTAATACGAGGCGAAAAGATAGAAATAGGCGATGAGGTTCTGGGGCTGAAAAGTTCGGGAATACACAGTAATGGGTTAACACTCGCGAGGAAAGTAATAGAAGCAGCAGGGTTGAATTACAATTCTCCTTTTGAGTACAATCTTTCGATAAGCATAGGCGAAGAGTTACTCACGCCAACGAGGATATATACAGAGGTTTTAGAGCTGCTGGAAAGGTGTGAAGTGCATGGTTTGGCACATATAACGGGCAGTGGGTTTCTGAAACTGCGAAGAATCACGGACCTCGGCTTCGATATCCACGACCCTTTAGAGCCGAATGACATATTTCGGGTTATACAGGAGAAAGGCGACGTAACGGCTCAGGAGATGTATAAAACGTTCAATATGGGAATGGGCTTCGCGGTAGTAATTCCAAAAAGCGAGGAGCAGGAAGCAATCAGGATAACAGGGGGAAAAATCGTGGGTGAAGTCGTGAAGCGGGAGAGAGGGATAAAAGTAGGGGATGTGAAGGTACTGTAAAAATAAATCTGTAGTCATTCCAATAATAAATTGCAATTAATAAACCACGAGATTTCACGAGATTAACACGAGAATACAGAAAATAAATTATAGACACAGATTAACGCAGATTAACACTCGTGGGCTCTGCCCACGTCCCCGCAAGCCCTGAAAGGGCTTAATGATAAGAATCAACACGGTTAAACAAAAATAAATCTGCGTAAATCAGTGTAAATCTGTGTCTTAAATAGGAGGAAGCTATGCCTTATATACAATTAATTAGGGATAGAATTACTAATAAAACGCTGAAACTTGATTGTTATTATTGTTCTCTCGTGGAAATCTGTGTAATCTTGTGGTTAATAATTTTCGTTATCTTTTTAACGCATTCGTCTACGCCTATTTTCTCTTGTTCCCCCGTATCTAAATTTCTCACTGTTACTTTCCCTTCTTTTATTTCGGTTCTGCCTACAAGCACGGCAAACGAAGCATCAAGGGCATTGGCATAGGATAACTGAGCGCTTAGATTCCTGCTCATCACGTCTATATACGTGGGAATGTGTTCTCGCAGCCTGGACGCTATTTTTATCGCTTCTTCAACTACATCTGCCGAGTCTGCATTTTTTTCTCGTATCGGCACCACCGCTACCGCTGCTACACCATCTCGCTTCAAGTCCGGTGTTTCGTGTGGGAATAAGTCTGCTAATCGGTCAAAGCCAAAAGCAAAACCCGTAGAAGGCGTGTCATCACCGCCGAACAAAGTAGCCAGCCGGTAGGAACCGCCACCGCATATCTGATTCTGTGCGCCTAACCTGCCTCCTGTTTCGTATATCTCAAATACCATTCCCGTGTAATAATCCAGACCACGGGCTATTCCAGGGTTTAACGTATATACAACGCCGTAATAATCGAGTATTTGCAGCAGCATCTCCAATTCCTTCGATGCATCGCTGTCAGAAGCGATTATTCCGCGCTCACGTGCTTCCTTTAGTGCATCTTTACCCTTTACCTTTAAATCCACCAGGCTTATCAAATCATCAATCAGGTCCTTTTTTGCACCCGTCTCACGCAAAAGCTCGATTACCTCTTCTCTTTCTCCTTTGTCTATCAACCTCATCACGCTGTTTATCCTCTCTGCTTCGACATTTGCCGCTCGTAATACTTCTCTTATCAGACCTACATGACCCACATGCAGCTCTGCCTTTATGTGTATGCCTAAAGCCTCCAAGATATGGTAAGCGAGTGCGATTATCTCCGCTTGCGCCTCCGGTCGGTCAGACCCGATTATCTCGGCACCAAACTGCCAGAACTCACGATAACGCGACTTCTGCGGCTCTTCATACCGGAAGCAATTGCCAAAATAATAAACCTTCGTCGGTTTCGGCGCCATCTTCAGCTCGTTAACGTACATTCTTATCACCGGGGCGGTAAGTTCGGGTCGCAGTGCTAAATGCCTGCCGCCCTTGTCGCGGAATTCATACATTTCATTCAGGATTCCCTCGCCTGATTTAACCGTGAACAGCTCAGCGCGCTCAAAACTGGGTGTTCGTATCTCTCCATAACCCCATTTCTCCGCGATGTCCCGCATCCGCGCTTCCATTGTTCGCCTCTTCCGCATCTCCTCAGGCAAGAAATCTCGTGTCCCTCGGGCTCTTTCTATTCGCATTATACTATCTCCTTCCCTGGCAAAGATAAGATAAAGTCCAATTAAAAGTTACTTCGTCAATTCCTTCAATTTCTTTATAATCCTCAATTCTTCTTCTGATTCCCTCCACTCATCTAATATCTGACTTATTCTTTCTTCCAATTGTTCTGATGTCATTTCATCCGGTGGACTGCAGCTTACTCTCTTTGTAGTAAAGAACTCATAAATTTCAATAAGCGACTTCTCCTGTCGGAATTCAATTACTTTAACTCCTATTCTCTCAGATTCTCTTTTCATCATCTCCGTTAGCCTGTCAATCAGAAACAAATTCACTTTCCGGGCAAGTGCCTCATCGCCAATCTCAGGATTTCCTATTCCAAGTAATTTCAACTCAATAGTTAAGGGTTCTTTATCCCTATTGAAAACGATGGCGTCAATTTCCCTGTTCTCAACCAACCCCTTTCTCTTCATCTCATCAAATATCAGAACGTAATCATCCTCTGGAACTTTCAGTAATTGGAATATCGTGAATAGCAAACTTTTTTCAGTCTTTTTCCCTACTTCACTCCATGCTCCACCTTGAATTGTTAGTTTCATTGCAGAGATAATGTTGACAAAAAATAAACTCTCTACTTCATCCAATTCAACCTGTTCATTGTCTTTTATGATTATTATTTTAACCAGATATAAGTTTTCACCACTCTCAAATTCTTTCAGTAACAGTTTTAACGCATCTATGTTCTTTTTGCCCAAATCCAAGCATACTTCCTTTTTAGATGTCCCTCCAGTCATATTTTTCACGGTCTTCTCATTCAATCCGCCAAACCACAAGAGTTTAAACTTATTATCCTTCCCTTTCTTTTTGTACGTGTCATCTAAAAGTTTTTCAAGCCAGTTATCACCCTCTCTTTTGTATTCAAAGATTTCTGAGGTTAGTTCCTGCGCTTTATCAATGAATCGCTTATTTATTGTCGCAAGAACGTATGTTCTGTAATCTTGACCTATGAGAATTGAGTGTATTATTTTACTGATAAGTTTTTTCATTTTTTCACCTTTTTATCTTAGTGTCTTTGGGTATGGTCTCTATCGCTTCACTTATCTTATCAATATTCTTCAACAGTCTCTCTCTTGTCGGCTTTCTACCTCTAATTGAAGTGCCCTGAACATTTTTTATTTGCTCTCTGAATCTTATCATCTGGTTCCTTACGACCTCAGAAACAAAATCATCGTCATTCGCAACGACATCGCTATTTTTTTCTTTCCGCATCACAACTATATATTCCTCGTCAATCTTCCCAACATCCGCACTCGTGTATTTTTTAGTTTTATCAATGTTCCTGAAAATTGTTTTTATTGGCGTAAATCCTATCTTGTCGCCCATTTCCTCAAAAAAAATATGACTTTCAATCAATTCGTATTCCACGCTTGAGTTTCCCACAACAATCACGCATAATTTATCCTTCTTCAAAACTCTGTTCATTTCTATCATCGAGCGAAGCATATCGCCTAAATATTCGGAGAGCAATCTGAACCTGTTGGTTATAAAATGGGAATGCCCCCCTATCTCATGTTTTCTGAATAGGTCAAAATCCATTCCAAGCCAAAGCATATTATACATGTGAACCCTGTAATAATCCAGTGCATTTACATAAGGCGGAGAGGTTACTACCAGGTCTATTGAATCGCTTTGAACCTCTAATTTTCTTGCATCACCGCAAATTACTCTTACTTCGGGATTTTTTTCAACAATTTTGGCCGTTTTGCTCAGTTCTTTCTCCATAGATTTTACCTTTTTCACGAACAAATCATCAACATCAATTCCACCATCATTTTCTACTAATGACCATATTGTCGAAGATAAGGCAACTCTCCCAAAATCGAATAACTCATCATATCCTTCTTCTTTTACTTCCAATAGAGTTTCACGAATTGCCTCTAATTTTGAAATTACCGTTTTGCTAAATATAGCGCTTATCTTTCTGTTGGGCAGGTTGTTAATTTTCTCATTAACTCTTCTGTAATCCAAATCTAAATACCGTTTCATAACTGCCAATTTTCTATTGAAATATCTGAACTGCGTGTCCTCAATCAAAGTCGTTTTTACTTTGCTTATTAAAGTCGCAAGAGGATTAAAGTCATTGCCGATAGATTTTCGATTGTTTAAAAATGATTCAACCAGAGTTGTTCCACACCCACAAAAGGGGTCTAAAACAATCTCCTGCTCTTCCGTAAATAATTTGATAAAAGTCAGAGGTATCTGTGGTATAAACCTTGCGGGATAAGAATGAAACGTGTGTGTAAGATATTGAGTGGTAAAATCTTTAAAATCATAGTCGATTTTGGATAGCATCTCGACCGCGTCAGGAAAATTATGCCGTTTGTTGATAAGCTCCTTATATTCATATTCGGGATTGCCCCCCTCAAAGAGAGCCATTTGTTTTGTGTCATATAGCATTTTCATCGTTCTGATTGTAATTTTACACTCTTTAAATAAAAAGTAATAAATCTTTATGTAAATAATTGAAACATGAACTTCAGACTGATTTTCGTGCTCGATTTGCTCGACGGTGTAGTAGTGCATGCGAAGCGAGGAGAGCGAGAGAAATACGAGCCAATTCATCTCTTCAGTTCTATCGTCGGCTCCTCGGACCCTGTCCGTATCATGGAAGAGCTAAAACCTGCGGATGTTTATATCGCTGACCTGAACAGGCTTATGGGCACGGGTTCTAATAAAGGGATAATAAAGGAGATAAGGGCTAATAACAGAAAAGCGAGAGTAATGGTAGATTATGGTGTAAAAATGGTATCCGACCTGGAAGAAGCTGCTGAAGCCGGAATAGCCGATAGTATCATTTTAGGGACAGAAACGGCGTCTATGGAATTGATTGACGAGGTATCGAAAAATGATAATTCAGACATAAGCGTAAGTGTAAGCGTTGACCTTTTCAATAAGCAAGTGCTGACGAAGGATAAACACATGAAGACGGACCCGCTGCTGCTAATAAACGAGTTGAACGAGTATCGCGGCGTATGGGATGTAATCGTGCTGGAACTGGACAGAGTAGGAACAAAAAGTGGAATAGACTTCGATTTTCTCGCTCGTGCCGTTGACGCCTCAGAACATAACATTCTGTGTGGTGGCGGCGTTAGCGGCTGTGAAGATGTAGATAAGATGCGAAGGTTAGGCGTAAAAGGCGCTCTGGTTGCTACTGCAGTCCACGATGGGAGTATCCCTGTGCCTTTGCTTCGCCCTATGAATGAAAATTATTAACCACAGATTACACAGATTAACACAAACCTTTCTTTCAAAAAGAAAGCTTTACCAAAGAAATCTGTTTTTCTTTTAGCACAGGTTTTCTTTTTTGAAAAAGAAAAAGTGTTGCGTAAATCCGCGTAAATCTGTGTCTTAAATAGAAGGAAGTTATATTTTTGCAATCAATATTACTTATAGAACATGATGGAAACAAAAGATTTGAAAACGGAATTGTTATGTCTGGGTGCGAGAGTACCGGGATTAGATAAAGGCAGGAAAGGCGGTGCGGGTCCTGCTGCGGGTGGGATGTTCCTTTTTGGTGGCACGGTAGCGAACGTGCCAACTCAGAGCTGGTTCGTGTCTCTGTCGCCGTATAGCGTGGCTGCAGAGAAGGGTAACTACGTAATAATGAGGGATGATGGTGAAGGAGGTAGTGAGCAAATCACCGAAGTCGAGTTTCCACATGCAAAGTTTCAAGCACTTAAAACTGAGGAGGGCATACCATACTATAAAATCGCTCTTCTGCACGGTGCGGACTGTTTAGCTACTACCACGATACAAACTTGCGTATACTGGAACACACCAAAGCGGTGTAAGTTCTGTGCAATTGAACTGTCATTGAAGAGTGGAGCAACAATAGCGGTGAAGAAACCGGAACAGCTTGCTGAAGTTGCGATTGCCGCGAAAAGATTGGACCATGTGACGCACGTTACGCTTACTACGGGCACAACACCCACTCCCGACAAGGGGATAAACTACCTTGCGGAAACGGCGAACGCGATAAAAGAAGCAACGGGCTTGCCCATCCATGTTCAGTTCGAACCGCCGAAGGAGCTCAGTATGATAGACGTTCTTTACGATTCCGTGGATACGGTAGGCATACACGTGGAGTGTTTTGATAGAGCAGTGTTGAAAGAGCTGGCTCCAAGTAAGGTTGAAATACCGTTTCAGCATTATGTGGATGCGTGGAAACGAAGTGTGGACATTTTTGGCGATTG
>PIXU01000097.1 GCA_003601795.1 Candidatus Methanophagales archaeon | reverse complement strand
CGACTGTTTTCTGTGGAATGCCGTTGAACAGCAGGAACAGAACAATCACCCAGCGAATCAGTCGGGATGTCGAGTTCGACGCTAAAAAATCCCTTGATACATTTATAATTGTCTCTTTTGTGTTCATGTTCTCCATTAGAAGAAACGGTTATTTAAAGATAACGAGAAAAGTTGATGGACCGCTAATGTGAGGGTAAGTTCTCTATCTCTTAAACTCCTGAGTTAAAACCGGAAATGAATTTTGTCTGGGTTTTGGGGATTGAAACAATTGATGTAAAGAATTAAATAACCAGAATAGTGTGGTAAAGACCCGGTAAGTCCTCAATAACCAGGTCAATCGCAAGAATAAAGAATGAGGGGGACAGGATGCATTACGATAGGAGCCATGGGGGGAGCTGAAGCCGTTGGGTAAGAGCATAGAATGGATTTTATCGATGTTGTAAAAGTACCTGAGCTAAGAAGAAATATTCTTCATTTCTTTCTATTTTGCTTCTCTTTTTAGTGAGGAGAAAGATGAGACATTCGCTTCATATTCATCTTGAAATTGCTTTCTCCTGAATTGTATCTCCCTTTACTTTCTTTTCCTATGCTTCTGACTTGATATTCTGTAGCCACAGGGTCATAAATAATAAAAGTCGAGAAAAAATAGAAAAGCTTAAATATACAGAGGCAGTCGAAAAATATGGGGAAGATTTTTTCATAGGAGGGGTTTGTGCATAATGATGATAATAAAAGGAGGGAAAAATGAGTGCAATACCAAAAATCTCTTCAATGTTGAATATGGGAAAAGAGCCCTTAGAAAAAGAGAGCCTAAAAACCTATCTGCACATTAAACTTAGTGAATGTTAAAACCTTTCCCAAGCATTTCCATAACGGTTCCGAAGGAAATGTTTGTGAGAGTTTTTCACCCGAAAATAAACGTAATCCCGTCATCTGAGTTAATCTGCATTAATCAGTATCTTTTTAACTCCCGGACACAGATTTACACTGATTTTTTGGCACAATAAATTCGGGTTAATTTGTGATGGCTGCCTATAATCTGTGCTAATCTGTGTAATCTTGTGGTTACTGCTCGAATTTTACCTCGCTGCCCTTGCCATCCGTTCTTTCTCCTCCTTCTTGTTTATCGAATGGCATTTCTTGTTTTTTGCCGCATTTATTATCTCATCTGCAAGGCATTGCTCTATACTTCGCCGGGTCTTAAATGCGCATTTCTCTGACCCATGTGCGATGAACAGCAGTGCCAGGTCTACTTTTCGTTGCGAGGTTACATCCACGGGCTTGGGAACCATTATACCGCCAAATCGCAGTCTGATTGTCTCTTCCCTCGGACCCGCGTTTTGGATTGCATTCACAAGCAACTGAACGGGATTCTCCTTTGTGCGTTCATAAATCAACTCAAAAGCATTCTTGACGATTTTATATGCTTTTAGTTTCTTTCCCGTGTTCCTTTCCGTTCGCATTAATTTGTTAATGAGCCGCTCAACCACGCAAACTTTTGCCTGCTCAAACGGCTGTTTTGCATGTCTGCCTCCGCTATGCAGCATGGATACAGGCTTGAGACTGATGTGCCTTTCCACGCCTATATCCTGTATCTCCACTTCCGAAATGTCCCATTTATCAAATATTTTATCAAATGCCATTTTTACCTGAGGACTTTCTCCTTCTTTCCATTTACTAATTGGTCTAACGCGATGTCCGTTACCGCCACCACCTTGAACCTTACTCCTGAGAGGTCGCCATACGACCTCCCTTTTCTTCCTCCCATTCCTACTATCAATACCTCATCATGCTCGTCTATAAACTTTATTGCACCATCGCCAGGGCAAAAAGCGGTAACCTGCTTGCCATTTTTTATTAACTGAACACGAACGCATTTGCGTATTGCTGAATTCGGCTGTTTCGCTTCTATCCCTACCTTCTCCAGGACAATAGCCCGTGCCATGTGCGCCCCCTCCATAGGGTCACTTTTCTTAGCCGATTTCAATGCTCTTCGAACATAGCCAGGATTCTTCCACCTGGACTTCCTTTGGCTATTCTTCGCCTTCCTTGCTGCGTATAGTCCTCTTCCCATCTTATTACCTCGGTTTGTTTGTACAGGTTTGAGGTTTCAGATTTGAGGTTTGAGCCATCCGACCACTCACACCTCATACCTCGCACCTCACTATACTATTATCACGTTATCTATATCTTGATTTCTTTTTACTAATACATTTACCTTCTTTATCTTCTCGCCGTTTCTTCCTATCGCAATGCCCTTGTCTTTATTGAGAACATCCACGTATGCACATCTCTGCCCATTTCGAGTCAACAGCTCTACGCTCTTCACATAAGCAGGACGAAGCAGGTTTTTTATGAATTCCTTTACATCTGCGGAGTACTCCACGAGTTCTATCTCCTTTTTTAATAGCTTCTTTACCTTGGTTACATTCGACCCTCCCTTACCTATCGCTATGCTCATGTCCCCATTTTTTATCACCATTGTCACCTTGTTCTCTTCATTATTCACCAGACAATCCCTAACTCCTGCTCCTGTAAGACGCTCAAATACTCCGATATACCCTATTCCCTCGGTATCTAACTTCACGGTCACTTCACATCACCTGTTTTTTTCTTTTTCAATAAGCCGTAATATGTCCGATTTCCCCGTATCACGAATGCATAAAGAAGCTATCGAATAAGGTTTACCACATGCAAGCCCAAGTTCAAGGCTATTAACGGGATATTCATAGAAAAGGGGATTTCCATTTTTCTGCTTGGTTACCTTTTTGAACCCTTCTTTTATCTCTTCAGGGCAGTTAGAAGCGTAAATGACCGCCTTCACTCCTTCGTCTCCCCCCCTCAGCGCTTTTAATGTCTCGTTCGACCCTATCAATACCTTACCGCTTTTTAGCACCTTTTGTAATTCTCTGTTCATATCGGAAATTTCAACTGACTTGCTTTTTATCTCTGCCATTTATTGTCCCCCTCTTGCTACCAATTCTATTGCTCCGGTTCCCAATTTTATGGGTTGTCCCACAATCACGTTTTCCGTAACGCCCTTTAGCTCATCCGTTTCGCCATACATAGCTGCCTCCAGTAGATTGTCCACGGTAACCTCAAAAGCGGCTCTTGAGAGAACTGAAACTTTACCTCCCGCTAACCCATGCCGCCCTATCGACTTCACTTCGCCATCCATCGTCATCGCATCAGCAATTAACGTTACATGCCGGGCATCCACGTCCAATCCCTGCTCCTCTAATGTATTCATCATCTCATCAATTATCGCATTACGAGCTGCTTCTATGCCCAGAACGTCTGCTATTTCCGCTATGTTGTTCGTTGTTGTCCTGCTGAAATCTACGCCTTCAATCCCCCGTACCTTTTTCAGTGCCGAGCCCTCGGTGTACAGCATATATTCACCATCTCCTTCGTTTTCTCTTCTCACTATTCCTCGCATTATTCCTTCTATTCCCTTCACCGATAGGTTATTCACATCCTTCTCAAGCTTTCGCAACTCCTGGTATGACTTATTTGGCACCTGTATTCGCAGCTTGCCATCTTCCGCTTCCTCTACGTGCACATCCGAATCCATACCCTCTATTTTTTCTTTTAGTTCTTCTTTTTCTATATGCCTTCTCTTCAGTTCCTTCTCGCGTAGCGAAACCCACACCGACATATCCTTTCGGGACACGTATATTTCGCTTTTTATATCCCGTATATATGTCTTTTCTATTTCCCTTGCCAGTTCCTCTGCCTTGTTTCTATTCCGTGCATACTCCTCGGTTAACTTTATCTTCATTGCAGGTGTAGATGGTTTTTTCCTTGCATCTACTACCTCTATTATTCGCGGTAATCCCAGTGTTATGTATATCGCACCAACACCCGCGTAATGGAAAGTTCGCAGGGTATTATGTGTAATTACTCCCTCCCCAGTAGCAAAGGTTTCTAGACCTTCTACTGAAAGATCGTAAACCTTTCCCCCTGGTTTAGTATATTGAATCTTTATTATTTCATCCCATATAACGTCCTCTTCTAACATCTGACGAAAAAGTGCAAGTTCTTGATTTATATTAATGCCCTTATCTCTTGCTTCTTTTTCGAAAAGGCGAGCATATCTCTCGAGGGTTGTTCTACCTATTCGCTGTCTTTTTGTGAAGTTGTTAACAAGCCTCGTTGGAAGCCCAACCTTTCTAGCTAGCACTTTAAGCGATTGACCAATCCCAGGAATCATTTCGATTACATCATAAGAACTTTCTGGTTGAATTTGGCAAAGCTCAATTAAACGTTTTACCTTCTCTGGTGTATCAAATCCTATTTTTTCCTTAAATCTCTCTGCATACCGGTAGGAAATAGAGAGCCAATATTCTCCGCCTTGAGTTGACTTCCTCGCGAAAATGCCAATCCTGCTTAAGAGTAATGCTATACCATCTATCAATTCCTTCGATCGAGAACTCGCTCTAATAACCTTTCTTTCCACAGATATATCGCCATCCCCATCAAAATAACCACGGAGAAGAGAACCAATAAAGGCTTCATCTGAACTATATGCAAACATTGGAACCCTTTTTCCTTTTAAACCCTTTCCACATGTTCTTTCCAGGAATTCTACCAAAACCCTGGAACTCATACTTAGATCATGCCCTCTCGCAAAACCCCCATAATTATCTTTTTCCCTATAATCAAGGTTAAGAGATTTAGCAAATTCTCTTGCCTTGGATAGAAATGCTTCATCTGTATCAGAAATATTCACAGCATACCTTGAGACACTACCCTCAGAGAGATAAGCCCCCAAGAACCATCCAAGCATTGGATCTAATTTCAAACATTCATGAATTTTTCCCATGCTGTGGGTTTGATATGGATAAACGAACTCATCCAGAACCTCAAAAGTATTACCCTGTTTTATATGGTTCAGAAGCTGGTCTGGACCTACTGGAATTGTGTAGGAAAAACCTAATAAAGGATCTAAAGCCTTATTAAGTTCGCTTCCATACCCCCACTCATCTTTTGGGAGATAATTCGATATTTCTAATGATCTGAGTGAATCATCTAAAGGAAGATTTTTGATGACAGGAATTCTATCCTTAGGTTTAAGTTCTTTGCCTGAGATAGGCAATATCCGATTGTCTTTTCTGATGACAAAAGAGTGATTATCGGTGGCTATGATTTTCCTCCCAGAACGTGTCTTAATATGAATAAGCTTCTTAGGATAATCATGTCTGCTACACGAGATAAGCCCTTTCCATTCAATTTTCCCCAATTCATTTAAACTTGGTACTTTAACTTGCACATTAGAAGGCAGATCGCATATTTCCGTTTCATTAACCCTTTCTACTCGATACGTATCCATTAATTTGTCCACAAATTCTCCTATTGGCATGATTCTTATCTGATTATCAATTTTTATAATGATCTTCTCAAAAAAAGGAATTGACATTTGTGTCCCTGGCTCGCCGATAGACTGCGCTGCGACTATTCCAACCGCTTCCCGTGGCACCACCTTTGATTTGTTATATTTCTCTGCGACTCCATTTAAAATCGCATTCAGCTTTTCATTGTTTAGTTCTATTCTTATAGCCCTTAACTTCTCCTTCAATTCATCTTTTATGCGTTTTGGTATCTCGCTTTCATTCACCTTTAGCTCTATGTCCCCTAATTTTATCTCGCCTTCCTCTTTCCTGCCCGCCATTCTTATTATATCTTCTGCGCATCCCTCTTCTACCTCCTCGGAGTCTAATAGTTTATCGAGCCCCGCGGTTAGCTCTGCCAGCATAAACTCGTCCCCTATTAGTTCTGCTATCTCTTGCTCTACTCCTGCTCTCGTCAATTCTTTCGTTACTTCTCCCTTTGTTTGCATAACCATTATGCTTCTGCTCCTTGTATATCAAGTATGGCTTTTTTCTATTTAAGACACAGATTATGTTCCTGCCATTACGTCTTTTATTATCTCATCTATGTCTACTACTTTACCATATTCACATGCAGAAGGGTCCACGCTATCTTCGCCATATTTAAATTGCACGATTGTATCCCTTGTTTCCCTTACCGTTTCATCATCTTTCACTTCGAGGTCAAGTAAAGCATTAATAAGCCGCCTCTGGAAGTATCCACTCTGGGAGGTACGGACTGCGGTATCCACCAATGCTTCTCGCCCGCCAACAGCGTGGAAGAAATATTCAGTGGGTGATAACCCTTCCTTGAAAGAAGGTTTTACAAAACCATGTGCCTTTGCACTGCGGTCAGCAGGTTTAAAATGAGGCAGCGTTCTCCCTCGGTATCCCCTCTTTATCCTTTCGCCCCTGACGGATTGCTGCCCTACACATGCAGCCATTTGCGTTAAATTGAGCAGTGAGCCACGGGCACCTGACTTCGCCATAAGCACACCTGCGTTTTCTATTCCGAGATACCGCTCTGCGATGCTTCCTGCCTCATCTCTTGCACGACCAAGAGTCTCCATTATCCGCAGTTCCAACGTCTCCTCTACCGTCCTCCCGGGTAAAGCCTCGAGCTCTTCCGCCTCATACGCCCTTATCAACTCGTCAACTGTGTGCTCCGCCACACGCATCGCCTCTTCTTTTATTTGCTGCTCTCCTTCTCTCGGTATGTCCTCATCACTTATGCCAAAGCTAAAACCTGCATGCAGGATATAATTGGTAGCAAGCCGGGCGAGATCGTTTATAAACGTTTTCGCTGCTTCTTCACCGTATTGCCGGACTATTCGGTCTATTATTTTCCCCTTGAACGAGCCCACGGCTATTTCGTCTATCACGCCCGTTTCCAGATTCCCGTCTCGTATCGTAACCCCGCCGACCTTACCCTTGAATTGTAAATTCAATCCCGCGGGTAGTATCATGCTGAATATTTGTTTCCCTGTCCAGTAAGGTCTGTCCTCAGACCTAAAAGTTCCCGCAGGCTCTCTTAAATCGTCTATATCTATCCCCTTCAATATCTCCAGCGTTTCTTCACGGTCAAATTTCTTTTCCCCATACGTGAGTAAAAACAGACTTGAGACGTGGTCGTGGATACCGCCTATAATGGGTCTGCCAAATCGGGGTGATATTATGTTGTGCTGCACAGCCATCAGGATCTTCGCTTCTGCCCTCGCTTCTTCGGTCTGCAATACGTGAAGGTTCATCTCATCACCATCATAATCAGCGTTGTAAGGCGGGCAAACGGTGGGATTTAACCTGAATGTCTTACCGGGCATCACACGCACATAGTGTGCCATTATGCTCATTCTATGTAGCGAGGGCTGTCTGTTGAACAGCACGATGTCCCGGTCACGAAGATGCCTTTCTACCTTCCACCCAATGTCCAGCTCCTCTGCTAACGTCTTGTAATTGGTTTCGGTTATTTTTACCTTTTTACCATCTGCTCTTCGTACATAGTTCGCACCCGGATGTTTGTTTCCTCTTCTTACGGTTTCCTTCAGGATGTCAATGTTTCTTTCTGTTACGTTAACGTTGACAGTCAACTCTTTTGCTATCGCTTCGGGCACGCCGACTTCGTCTATATCTATATCGGGAGCAGGTGATATAACCGTTCGAGCGGAGAAATTAACTCGTTTTCCCGATAACGACCCTCTAAATCTGCCTTCTTTTCCTTTTAGTCGCTGTGTCATTGTCTTAAGTGGTCTTCCACTTCTGTGCCTCGCAGGCGGTATGCCGGCAATTTCGTTATCGAAATATGTACTTACATGATACTGAAGAAGTTCCCAGAGGTCTTCAATTATCAATTGTGGCGCACCAGCAGCACGATTATCCATAAATCGGTGGTTGATTCGTATGATGTCTACCAATTTATGCGTTAGGTCATCCTCGCTTCGTTGCCCACTCTCTAACGTGATAGAAGGTCTTGCGGTTACCGGAGGAACGGGCAATACCGTAAGAACCATCCACTCGGGTCTCGCACTTTTCGGGTCCATTCCGAAGAGAGCTATATCTTCATCAGGTATTTTTTCAAGTCGTTCTCTCACATCACTGGGCATTAATCTACGCTTTCTCTCTTTTTCGTCTATCTCTATGTATGTAGATGGTTTATCGAATTTTATGACTCGCTGAGGTGTGCCGCAGTCAACAGTTAGCTTACCATTCCCTTTTCTGACGATGTATCGCTTATCTTTGTCCGTTATCAGCCATTTATTGTCTGTTTCTTTTTTAATGGACGGATTTTTGCTGAGCGCATGCCCCTCAGTAGCGAACTTCCTCCTTAATTCTTTTGAAATAACATCT
>PIXU01000096.1 GCA_003601795.1 Candidatus Methanophagales archaeon | reverse complement strand
CCTGACATTTTTCTCATCGATGCCGGTAATTTCCTCAATTTCGAGATTGTTGTATCCATCAGCAGCCAGCCGGATGATCTCAGCCCTCTTCCAGACCCAGTGATCCTTCGCACTCCGCTGAAATTTTGCTACCTCCCCTGATGTAATTTCCCTTTTTAATGTTTTGTTACCGCCTTTTACTATTGTTCTTGCCATGCCATAATTTAGCAACTCATCCTATTTAAAGCTTCGGGTCAAGCATTAGTAAATGACTATAGATACCGGTCTTTAGCGTCTCCACGTCTATGCCAAACTTCTTCATCAACTCACCGATGTCTGGTCTTATGCTCATAACGCCTATATCCCCCACCGTGCTCAGCTCATCCGCGACAATTTCGCCGCATGCACTTGCAATCCAGTAAGCGCCCGAAGCCGCATGTTCCCGTACCCATGCTATTGCGGGCTTATCCATATTTTCTATACAAGTTGCTATCTCCTTGGATGCAAAAGGCGTCCCCCCGGGAGAATTTATCTCAAAAACCATTTCCTTTATCGCTTCTCTTTTCTCTCTACTCTTATCTTCTCTATCCACGTATGCGGGTAATTTCCCGTTTCATCCTTCTCTTCCGACTTCACCATATCCCAAATCGTGAGCAATGCCACGGATAGACCATGCAGTGCATCCATCTCCACTCCTGTCTTTCCAATGGATTTCACAGATACGGTCGCTTTTATATCGCTCTCGCCTATCGAGAAATCAACCTTTACCGCTTCGATACTTATTGGATGGCATAGCGGAATCATATCAGGCGTTTTTTTCACTGCTAATATCGCTGCCGTTTCCGCACACCCAAGCACATCCCCCTTCTTTATATTCCCGCTTTTTATCCTCTCTACCGTGCTGCTCTTCAATTTTATGCTGCCCGAAACGGTCGCTACTCGCTCGACATCCCCTTTCTTGCTTATGTCTATCATGGCCATGCTCACGTCAGGTCGCTGCATTGTGCTGTTTATTCTACTTTACTCCTTCGTTTTAGATTTTGGCAATTCTATGGTCTCGGATTTAAGCGGGCCAGGCACCGTAATATATCTCCAGCCCCAGTATCATTACACCAATAAACACGCCTATGAGCAGTACCGTCTTCGGGGAGAATTTTACGGCGGATTCCTCAACATCGTAATACCGCATCAACCCGGCAGAGGACATAAGCCCCCGCTCTTCGCCTCCCCCTTTCCTTCCTCCTTCCTTTTTCGCCTTTTTCGATGCCTTCCTTTTTGCCATGTTTTATTAATGTTTGTTTTAATAAAATAAATTAATCGGACATTGTCTACTTGATTATCACCGCTTTCGTGCCATTCACATCGAGAATATCCCCCTCTCTTTTGCTTTCGTCTGCACTGCCGCACACCTCCACTTTCGTTGCTGTTGCATTCTCTATGTCTTCGGTCTCTAAACTTTCCATATCCGTGTATACCTCTATTTTACCCAGAGGTGCATTTAGCGCAATACCGCGTTCAGACTTATAATTTCTAACCGCTCGTGCAATATCCGCGATTAATTCGCCTTCTCGTTCCGCTTCCTGGTTAATCATGTCCTGCATTACTTCCAGCTCCGGCCATTTCTCCTCGTGTACGCTCTTTTCATTCTCCCCTTTCGCACTCGTGATGTATGAATGCATCTCATCGGCAAAAAAAGGAATGAAAGGCGCAAGAAGTATGGAAAGCGTCCTCATTGTCTCGTACAACGCATATTTAGCCGATTGTTTTCCTTCCTCTCCTGAGGGTGACCGACCGTATAATCTCAACTTCACCAGTTCAATGTAATCATCTGCAAGCACGTTCCATGCGAATGTCCTGATGCTTTTCATCGCCTCATCGAACTTGAAATGCTCCATCGAATCCGTCACCGACAGAATGAGCCTGTTCAGTTTTGTGAGCATCCATTTATCAACAACTCGCAGATTCCTTTCTTCTTTCTCTTTGGTAAAGCTTTCTTCTAAGCCATAGTCAGCCAGGTGAATCATAGAGAATCTGAGAATATTCCACAGTTTCTGCATGAATTTATTCGCTGCTACTATGTCCTTCCATTGGAATTGCACGTCTGAGCCCACGGCACCGCCAATTGCCGCCCACTGCCGGAATACGTCTGCACCGTGTTTTTCAATTACCTCATTCGGTGAAACGGTATTACTCCGGGATTTACTCATTTTATACCCGTCTTCTCCTAATACCATTCCGTTTATCAAGATGGTGCGCCAGGGTATTTTTCCGGTAAGGGCGATAGCGCGGAGGATGGAGTAAAAAGCCCATGTTCTTATGATGTCGTGCCCTTGTGGTCGCAGTTCAACGGGTTCATACGGAATTCCTGCTGAGTCGTTAAGGTCGTAGCCCGCAGCCCAGAGCGCAGTCAGCGAGGAATCCATCCATGTGTCTAACACGTCTTTCTCGCCTTCAAATTCCGTTCCACCGCAATTAATACAGGGCGAATTCGGGCTTGTTGTCAACGGGTCCACCGGTACTTCATCTTCAGCGACTACCTTCACGGCACCGCATTTTTTGCAGTACCAAACCGGGATAGGCACGCTGAAAATCCGCTGGCGCGATATGCACCAGTCCCAGTCCATAGACTCAACCCAATTTTCCAGTCGAATGCGGAAATGCTCAGGATACCAGTTTATTTCCCTTGCTGCATTTATTATCTCCTCCTTCTGCACGCGTACAAACCATTGCTTTGCGGAAATAATCTCTATAGGCGTTTTACATCTCCAGCACACGCCCACACTTTGTTTTAGGCTCTCCCGCCTCTTGAGCAGTCCCTTAGCATTTAAATCATCTATCATCTTACGTTTGCATTCCTCTACGGTTAGTCCCGCGTAACCGCTCGCAACGTCTGTCATTCGCCCTCGTTCGTCTATTGACGTTTTTAGTGGTAAATTATGCAGTTTCCACCATCTCACGTCCTGCCGGTCCCCAAACGTGCATATCATTACTACGCCGGTTCCAAATGTGGGGTCAACGCTTTCGTCGGCATATACGTTCACGCAATAGTCGAATATCGGCACTCGCAGTTCTTTACCCACGATGGTCTTATAGCGGTCGTCATCGGGATGCACCGCCACGGCAACGCAACTCGCCAGCAGCTCTGGTCTCGTGGTAGCGATTTCCACATGTTCTCCATCTTTTCCGCCATCAACCTTCTGGAACAGGATGTAATTCAAATAGGCGTTTCTATCTTCGTATTCTACCTCTGCAAAGGAGATAGCGGTTTCGCATCGGGGGCACCAGTTCACAGGATGCTCTGCCTGGTATATCAACCCGTCACGATACATTTTCGCGAATGAAAGTTGTGTATACCGTTTATATTGTTCGTCCATCGTAACGAACTCTTTACTCCAGTCTATGGACATGCCAAGCCGCTTCATCATGCCCTTCATTTGCTCTATGTTTTTCACAGTGAGCTGCCGGCAAAGCTCTCTGAACTCATGCGTGCTTATCTGATGCCGGGATATGCTATGTATCTCTTCTACCTTTACTTCTGTCGGCAGTCCATGACAGTCCCACCCTTGAGGGAACATCACGTTGTAACCTCGCATTCGCTTGTAGCGTGCGATAAAATCAATGTAGCACCAGTTTAATGCATTACCTACGTGGAAATCCCCGGTAGGGTACGGTGGGGGCGTATCTATAACATAAGACGGCTTGTCCGAAGACGCCTCGAAATAGTATATCGAATCGTCCACTTTCTCCTGCCACTTCTTCTCTATTATCTCCGGGTTGTATGTCTTTTCCATTTTCATACGCTCTTTGGTTCTCTTTTATTAGATTACTTTATTTGCTTTTATTTTATTAGTTCTTTTAATATTATCAATGATTGAGATTTTAAAACTGCAATACGATGACAATTTTGTAGGAAGAGAAGAAGAAACCAAAGAGCTTAAAGAAAAAATTGAGAAGAATGGGATTGTAGTCATAACAGGGGGAAGGGGAATTGGGAAGACAAACCTGATAAAAGTCGTAGAGAAGGATTTTGAAAATCAAAAAGAGTGCCATCATATTGAGTATGGCTCATTGTTTTCTAGTGAGGTAAGTCGAATTTTCTTGCCTGACAAAATATTAACAGGTGCTTCAGGTGGCTTTATTGTTAGCGGTGGAATAAGTTGGAAGCCAAGAGAGCCTTCTGTTTTGGAATATATGGAGAAATCGGAAGAGAAGATGATTTTTGTGGAAAACGCACACGAATTAAAGAAAGAAGAGATTGAAACTATTTTTGTGGCTTCTCGTAGGAATGAACGGTTGAGATTCGTTCTTGAGGTTGCCACTCCTTACAAGCCTGACGTCAAGCTGAGAGCGGGTTCTTATGAAGTTGTTGAGTTGGAGAAATTAAGCGACAAGAGTATGGAGAAGATAGTGAGAAGAGAATGTCCAAATTTTTCAGATGCGATTGTGAGGAGGATTATATCTCTTTCAAAGGGATATCCGTATGTTGCGAGGTCGCTTGCTTATATTTGCGATGGGAAAAACGTCGAGAATGAGATGTTTGAGTTCCTGAAGACCTTAAGAGATGACGACATGGAATATAATCTCGACAGGATTCACAAGGATGTTTTAAATACATTGAAAGAAGATTCTCAGGGGGTTATAAAGAGGTTGGCAATTGCACCTGCGACTTTGAATTTGAATTTGATAGAGGCTTTTTGCGGTGAAAGAGTGGATACTTCGCTGAATGATATTATTGAAAGAGGGATACTTGTAAAATTAGGAGAAAAATCCTACCGAATATATCATCCGCTTTTTAGAGAGTATTTGCGGAATATACAACCAATAGCAATCAAAAATAAGAAGGAGCTATATTGTGAAGCAATGGAAAAGGTTAAATCTGAGTTTGATTCGATTTTCATACTTTTTGAAGTTCTAAATGAACCCGATATTTTTGAGGAGTTAATAAAACAGACAGAGAATTATGAAGCTATCAATTCTGTCGGGGCTCAAACTTACACATGGGGGAAATTAGGACAAGCACTTTGTGCATGGAATCATCTTCTCCAGAAAGCAAGAGGTGTGGATAAAGAATGGGAAGTAAATGCAACGGGAAACATAGGTAATGTCTATCGGGCTAAAGGAGAGCTTGAAAAGGCGCTGGAATATTTCGAGAAGGCATTGAAACTGGACGAGGAGTTTGGAATAAAAGAAGGAATGGCAGCAGGCCTTGGAAACATTGGCATGATCTACCCAGTCAAAGGAGAATTTGAAAAGGCTTTGGAATATCTCGGGAAGGCATTGAAACGGGATAAAGAGTTAGGAGATAAAGAAGGGATAGCAAGAGACCTCGGAAACATAGGAAGTGTCTACCTAAGCAAAGGAGAATTCTACAAGGCTTTGGAATACTACGAGAAGGCTTTAAAGTTGGATGAAGAGCTAGGAAGAAAAGAAGGAATTGCAGCAAACTATGGAAATATAGGCATAGTCTACCGAATCAAAGGAGAACTTGACAAGGCTCTGGGCTATCTCGGGAAGGCATTGAGACTGGATGAGGAGTTGGGAATAAAAGAAGGAATGGCAATTTCACTTGAACACATCGGCAATGTCTACCGAACCAAAAGAGAACTTGATAAGGTTTTGGAATATTACAAGAAGGCTTTGGGAATTTTCCAAGAAATGGGTAGCAGAATAGAAGCAGCCCGAACTTTGATGAACATCGGTGATGTTTTTTATCCGAAAGGGAAAAAGGAACGTGCATTAGATTACTATTTGGAAGCACAGGATCTTATATTGGATCACGATTATCCCCTTTTTGAAGATATCAGTAAAAGGATAAATATACTATTAGGAGCGGATTAAAATGCCAAAAGCCACGAATCTAATTGAAGCATACAACAACTTCGTTGTGGAGCCACTCAAGACGGTGGAGGAGTTCCGAGATTTTTACGTCGAGAGACCAAAGGGCGCACCATCTCCGATAGAAGAACTGAAAGACAGGATAGAGAACGCAGAAAGTGCTAAGAAATACCTTTTCCTCGGCTTCCGAGGATGTGGTAAGAGCACGGAACTGAATAGGCTATCCAGAGCGCTTGATGAGAACAGATTTCTCATCGTGAGTTATTCAATTCGTGAATTGGATGTAAGCGATTTCGATTTCAGGGATTTCTTCGCTTCCATGGCGTTGAAAATCTATGATACCGCCGAGAAAGAGATTGAATTGGAACGGGATATTAAAGATGATTTCAGGGAATTCATGATGCGCATCACGAAAGTTTCAGAAGAGGACATCACCAGATATAGAGAAGCGGGAATATCTTTCTCGAAATTTATACTACTGAAATTAGGGAGAGAAGCGAAGACGAGAGAGTATATTAGAAAAGAGCTTGAAACGAAAATAAGCGACCTTATACAAAGGCTCAAGTGGCTTACGATGGAAGTGGAAAGCAAATCAAACAAAAAAGTTGTGGTAATCGTGGATGACCTCGATAAACTTGCTCGAGGACAACAAGCAGAAGTCTTCTTCTATAAAAATTATGGCTTGCTCATACAACCAAATTGCTTCGTTATTTACACATTCCCCATACCATTGACTTTCAATCCGTATTACGAGAATGTCCGGCATGCTTTTGATGATGACATTATCCTACCGCAACTTCCAGTGAGAAGTAGAGATAGGAAGGGGATAAATGAAGAAAATTTCAATTTCTACAAGGGGATAGTGGAGAAGAGGATGGATTTGGGTTTGATAGAAGAAGAAGCGTTGAAAGAAGCGATATTATCCACAGGAAAAACTTCTGAGTTCATTTCGGTTATGAGGGATGCGGCAATAAAAGCATACAGGAATGAGAATGAAAAGATAACAAAAGAAGAAGTGGCGAAAGCGTTGGAGAAATTGAGGAGAACGTATGACCGAACACTCACCGAAGCGCATAAAAGCCGACTTTTAGAGATTTATGATAAAAAGGAAGCTCGCGATGAGAATATAAGCGATTCCACAAGTCGTGATTTGCTTTTCAGCTTGACTGCGGTTGAGTATGAAGATGAAGAGGGAAGGTGGTGCGATATAAATCCATTATTGATGCCGTTGGTGGAGAGATGGAAAAAAGCTTGATGGAAGATGTAGAGGAAATAGATACGATAATAGCAGAGCTTGAGATTTCAAAAGGTAAAGGGAACTTGATACTATGCGTGGTTAATTCACCTGCTTATAGAGACAGAATTATCCAGACTTTGCGAGGGAGATTCTTATCAAAAGTAATTCATGTGGAAAATGGTGAGCAAATTATCCACAATTTGAAAAGCAGGGATTTTGATGGTGTGGATGTTCTAATCTGGGTGATGCCCGAAGAGCCGACAGAAGATTTACTCAATACTTTGAATAATTTCAGAGAGTTGTTCTACGAGGTGAAGATACCTAATATGGTGTTTTACAATAGTGCATTTTCTGATAGCGTGATAAAAAAAGCACCAGACTTCTGGAGGTATAGAGGGAACTATTATGAATTAAAAGAAGCGGAAAGAGGAATGGCTTTTGAGGCTCTTGAGACTCTGGCCACTTCTTTCTCTTACCGAGATAAAGAGGACTTGCTGAGAAGGAAGAGGATAAATGAGTATCTTCTTGAAAGGGTCAGGGATAAGCAAGAAAAAGCTAAAATTTTGACCGAATTGAGCACGGTATTCTACTATACGGGAGAACTTGATAAAGCTTTGGAATTTGCCGAGAAGGCATTGAAACTGTATGAAGAGTTGGGAAAAAAAGAAGGAATGGCAAGTCAGCTTGGAAACATAGGTGCTGTCTATCGAATCAAAGGGGAACTTGATAAAGCGTTGGAATTTGCTGAGAAGGCATTGAAACTGTATGAAGAGTTGGGAAAAAAAGAAGGAATGGCAAGTCAACTTGGAAACATAGGTGTTGTCTACCGAATCAAAGGGGAACTTGACAAGGCTTTGGAATATTACGAGAAGGCATTGGAACTGCATAAGAGGTTGGGAATAAAAGAGGGTGTAGCAAATCAACTTGGAAACATAAGCATTGTCTATGGAATCAGAGGAGAACTGGACAAAGCTCTGGAATACTCCGTGAAGGCATTGAAACTGTATGAAGAGTTGGGGAGAAAAGAAGGAATGGCTGCTATTTTAGGAAACATAGGCATTGTCCACCATACCAAAGGAGAACTGGACAAAGCTTTAGAATATTACGAGAAGGCATTGAAACTGTATGGAGAGTTGGGGAGAAAAGAAGGAATGGCTAGTGTTCTTGGAAACGTGGGCAACATCTATCTCAACAAAGGAGAACTTGAAAAGGCTCTGGGATATTACGAGAAGGCATTAAAAATTTTCAAAGGTATGGGGGGCAGAATAGGAACAGCCCAAACTTTGATGAACATCGGCGATGTTTTTGCTCAGAAAGGCGATAAAGAGCGTGCATTGGAATGGTACTTGGAAGCTCAAGACTTTGTGGTGGGCTACAATCATTCCCTTTTTGAAAGCATCAATACAATGATAAATAGTTTATTGAAAAAGAAGTGAAAGCCAAAAAATGTTGAATCCATCCAAAACACAAAAGGGATATAAACAGTGCATCGTAATCAGAGAAGACCTGAAGCTGTCAAAGGGTAAAGCAGCAGTTCAAGTCGCTCATGCTTCGATATTAAGCTATGAGCTCGCTGCGGTGCGGAATAGGAAGAACTGGCGGGCACAAGGGCAGAAGAAGGTCGTGCTGAAGGTAAATAGCCTCGACGAGATATACGAATTAGAAAAGGAAGCGAAGAAGCTTGGACTGCCGGTTGCTATCGTTGAAGATGCGGGTCTGACGGAAATACCGCCGGGAACGGTAACTGCAATAGGAATAGGACCCGCAAATGCAGAAGAAGTGGATAAGATTACGAAGGATTTGCAATTGCTATAACAAACTTTATTTCAAAAAGAAAGTTTGATCAAAGAAACCGATATCTTTTACTTTAAAAATTTAAAAATCTCTTTTGGAATATCACAAAAATGAAGCTGTACCGACTTACTGCTTCTGAAGCAGGACCGACGAAACTGTTTGTCGGTGGTCTGCACGGAAAAGAAGGTTTGTACACCGCACCTATTCTTGAACAGTTGGCAAAGGATGTGGTATATGCTGGAAAAGCGATAATCGTGCCCTGTCTCATTGAGCACGGCAAGTACGTGGACGTTTTATCTGAAGAATATTATCGGAGCAGAGCGGGCATTGAATTGCTTCAGCTCATCGAGAACTATAAACCTCATTTCTATTTCGAGCTGCACGCTTATGGCAAGCATTCGTATTCCGGGCTAACCGACCCTGAGCGAGAGCTCAGAATAGGCGTCCCTCCTTTTGTTGACTGCGGGACGGGAATCCTTCTGGGTTCTATCGCACCCATACTGAGAAGAAAATTTAGCGAGCGCAGTTTTTGCGTGACTATCGAGGTGCCAAATTGGAAAAGCGAGGATGAGAACGTTAGAGCCGAAGTTTTACGGGTTTTACGGCTTGCACTAAGTAAAGCAAAGAGAGAGGAAGTGATGGAGGTGCTTAGAAGGTGGTATCCCGCGCAAATGCAAAAGGCGGAGGAGTTGTTTCGGCAATATTATCGTAACAAGTTGAAAGCGTTTTGAGGTTTTAAAAAACCACGAGATTCCACAAGATTAACACAAGACCAGAAATCAGAGAATAGAAAACAGAATTCTGACTTCTGTTCTCTTACTTCCTGTGTCTTCGTAAGTTCAAATACTTGCATTCTAATTCTAAACATATTAAATAGTAATCTTTCGATGGAATAATGACCCAAAAGGCTAATATCATCGCGGTAGCAGGAAAGGGCGGCACGGGAAAAACGGTGATTGCCTCGCTAATACTGAAATTCCTGGCGGAAAACGGGCTGGGCACGGTGCTCGCGATAGATGCCGACCCTGCATCGTGCCTTCCAAGTACGTTAGGTGTCGACGTAAAACGCGCGATAAGTGATGTAAGGGATGAGATAGCATCGCCTTCGCAGGTGTTTTTTTCTGAAGACATGCCCACTGACATGCTGATTGAATATAAAATAGAGGAGATAATGGTGAACACACCGCGGTTCTCGGTATTAGCAATGGGGCATTCCGAAGGTCCCGGCTGCTATTGCCTGATAAACGACATGCTACGGCATTTTATTGATAAGCTGTCCGCACGATTCCCTGCAATTGTGATAGATTGCGAAGCCGGGCTGGAGCATCTGAGCCGCAGAACGACTCGCGACGTGGATACAATGCTTGTGGTAAGCGACCCCACGAAGCGGGGCATAGATACGGCAGCGAACATAAAGAACCTTGCAAAGAAGTTGCAGATTAACTTCCGGCACGTGTATCTGGTGTTGAACAAGGTTACCGAGGATGAGGCGGTGAAGAATGCTTTAGCGGGGATGGTGAAGGATAGCGGGGTTGAGCTTATAGGGACGGTTCCTGAGGACGAGAACATAAGAGCGTTTGATCTGGTAGGGAAGCCGATAATCGAACTGCCAGAGGATTCTAAGGCGGTTGTTGCGGTGAAGGAGATATTTAAGAAGATTTGTGAATCTCAGATAGAAGGAAGTTATACGTTAATGTGAGATTTCGAGCATCCTCTCTATTGCCTTCCTCGCTTTGCCTAAGATTTCGTCCGGAACAACCACTTCCGGCTTCTCTTTCTTCAATGCGGATTCTACATTCTCTAACGTGTGCATTTTCATCTGAGGACAGACGGCGGTAGTGGATATAGGATAGAACTTCTTTTCCGGCGCTTCCTTCTTGAGCCGGTGCAGCATCCCAATTTCCGTGCCAATCAGAAATTCATCACCCGCTTCCTTTTCATTACAAATCTTTACCATGCCGCTCGTTGAAGCGATATAATCCGCGTGGTCTTGAACTTCGGGGATGCATTCCGGATGAACAACAATTTTTGCTCCCGGATGCGCCTTCTTTGCTTTTAGCAAATCCGTCATCACTATCTGGTGGTGCGAAGGGCAGAGCCCGTGTTCAGGAACGGGAATAATGGTTTTAGAGGTTGTCTTCTGTGCGTGATACGCTAAATTGCGGTCAGGCCCAAATAATACGATAGAAGAATCCATCGCATTGACTATTTCCTGTGCATTCGCAGAAGTACAAACGCAGTCTGCAAGCGCCTTACATTCCGCAAGCGTGTTCACATAGAGGACAACCTCCGCATCGGGATTTTTTCGCTTCGCAGCAAACAAATCGTCAGTGGATAATTGCTGTGCCATTGGGCATACCGCGCCCTTATCGGGAATGACAACTTTTTTATCGGGGTTCAGTATTGCTGCGGTTTCCGCCATGAAATCAACGCCGCAGAAGATTATGAGGTCTGCAGTCGTATCCATCGCTTTCCTTGCAAGCTCTAAGGAGTCGCCAACGAATTCCGCTATGTCCTGAATCTCCGCACGCTGGTAATTATGAGCGAGGATAATCGCATTCTTCTCTCGTTTTAACCTTTCTATCCGCTCCACCTGTGCCCTGCGCACTTTCTCCATTTCCACTAATACTGTATTTGTATAGCAGATATAAAAAACCACATGTCACGAGAAAACTTTGGGTACAACTGGGGTGTTGAAAATTAGCCATATTTGGGCAATTTCCCGATTATAAAATCCGACCATTTTTGTTCCATTTTTGTCCACCAGTTTAAGGGTATCCATCCTTCTGCAATAGACAATTCCCTTTTGTGAAAATCTATTATATGTTCCGCAAATCCAAATAATACAAACTGGG
>PIXU01000095.1 GCA_003601795.1 Candidatus Methanophagales archaeon | reverse complement strand
GTGAGGGTATTCGGGTCTTTCAAATGCGGGACATTGAACCTTGAGAAGATAGAGATAAAGAGTTTGAAGAGGGAAGAATTGCGGAATCCCAGATGCGAGCGGTGTGGCAGGAGCATGGAATCTGCGGGACGAGGGCAGGGTTATCGGTGTAAGCACTGTAATACGAAACGAGAAGCAAAAGAGGTGGTAGCAATAGATAGGGCGATAGAGGAGGGGCTATATGAGGTGCCTCCAGTCGCCAGAAGGCATATATCCAAACCACTGATTCGTATGCGTGCAACAACAAAAGGAGGAGGTGAGAGTGTCATTATTCATCCAAGCAGGTAGGGTCGGCAGTCCGTCAAGACAACAATGACAATGACAGAAAGAGATATCTAAATAGGTTATAATATAATATAGTGACAGGGCTAAAATTGATAGTGACAGGGCTAAAATTGAACGGTCGAGCCGGAAGTAGTTAATCCCGGCGAAGTAATAACAATAACAGGCAAGGCGGCGCCGTGGGAGGAAGTGTGGATAAATTCCTCATTTGAACTCGACTTGCCGGTTTCAGATGGGAAATATTCGCGTGAGTTTAACAATATACACTTCTGGCGAACGATTGAATATCCCTTCTTGATAACCGGTAAAGGCGCAGAAGTGGGAATAACAGAAAAGACAGTTTGCAAAAACCCTTACTAAAAATGCTTCGCTATTACGGGTTTGCTCGCGGTTGCGTAGTTAGTGCTGAAGGTGATGGTGAGGGGGGATAGTTTTTAGATACGAGGAAGTGAAATTGAGCATTCCGATTCAGTGAGGATATAGTGAGATGGAGGTTGATGGGGAACGCGGTCTTCTTGGAGCTAAAGAGGAAACAAAAAGAAAGACCGTGGTTAGAAATTTATTACTACCGCGATTATCAGCAAAGGGAATATGCGGTAGATAGGGACGAAATAGAGAGAAGAGAAGTGGAAGCTCTATTAAAGGCGTCATACGAGTTCAACTGTAAAGATTTGATTATAATCACCTGGGATTATGAGGACGAATTAGCGGTAAAAAACAGGCTAATAAAATGCGTTCCTCTGTGGAAGCGGCTTATCGCATAGTTATAAAAGGTTTGATCCAAAATTTTTGGTTGGGAGGGTTGACAAGGGGGTCTGGACCCTTATAAAGAAAATTTGTGCTAAAAGAAAAAATAAGGGAATGAATAGAAAAGCTTATATAATATGAAGGAGAAGCAATTTACGCTCCTCGTATCACCTCAAAGCGAAGGGGGTGATGAGGGGGAAATAAAAAATAGGAGGTAAAGAAGTGATGGATAAAGAAGGAGTAGAGAAAGGGGGAAGGAGCAGTAAGAAGCTAATGGGTTTAGTGATGGTGACGATGATGGTGGCGATAATAGTTTTTTCGCTTTTTTTGATGGTTACAACAACCGTTTTATCCAGAAGTTCGCAGGTCGCTCCGGCGGCGGAAGATGAGAAGATACCGGTTATCATCCTGTTGAAAGACCAGTACAAGCCAACGCCGCAAGATCGGTTACTTTCACGTGAAGCATGGGTTCAATCGATGAAGTCTTTCACAGAAGATAAGCAAAGAGACCTTTTAACGGAGCTTCGCAAGGATAACAGAGTGAAGGATGTTAAACAGTTCTGGATCGTAAATGCGATCTCGTGCAAGGCAACGACAGAAGTAATTGAAGAAATCAAGAAGCGCCCGGATGTTGCGAAGGTCGAGCTGGATAGGAAGGTTTATCTGCTCGATGCAGATAATAAAGAAAAAGAGCAGCGATTTTTTAAATTTAAGACTTTCAATTCTTCCCAGACGATAGAACAGATCCATCCCGGCGAGGGAGAAGAAATTGCATGGGGTGTTGACTGGATTGAGGCACCGCAGGTATGGGCAAATGGAATAAATGGCAGTGGGATAAATGTATCTGTTGTGGATACAGGAATCAATGCGAGCCATCCAGACCTTCAGGGTAAAGTAATTGCCTGGAAGGATTTTGTCAATAATAAAACCACGCCTTACGATGATAACGGACACGGAACGCACTGTGCAGGAACGATTGCAGGAACAGGTGCAGGAGGAACTAAGACCGGAGTGGCGCCGGGTGCAAATCTCTTCGGCGTGAAAGTGTTCAACAGTGGGGGATATGCCAATGAATCCGACGTCATGGAAGGATTTCAGTGGTCTGTTGCGAATGGCGCGGATGTAATCAGTTACAGTGGTGGAATGCTGCCATTAGATGGAATAGAGGATGAAGCGAGTGTAAATGCGAGCGAAACGAATACGCATGTCATTCATGTAAATGATTCATACGCAGAGTTGATGGATTCGTTTAAACCTGCTTTTATCTGTGCGTATGTCGAATCGCCGGATTTACAGAATCTGAGTATTTCACTGGTAGCGCCGAACGGGACAGAGGTGCAGGGCGATTATATGGATTGGTTAGTTCCACCAGATTTATATGGTGAATACATATGGCTTTACAAGTATTCTGAAGACAATCCATTGCCGAGTGGTAACTGGAGTTTGAATGTAACAGCAAAAGGGATTTCCGTGTTCTCTTATGATTTCAATTTAAGTGGGGTATCGAATGCGACACTCAACTTCTGGACGAGGTATGATACCGGGGACGGTTCTGATAATAATGGATATCTTGAGATTTCAACTGATGGGGGGATGAATTGGACTGAACTTGCAAGGTATAAGGGTTATTTGTCAGAGCTAACCCCGGGATCGATTGACCTTAGCAACTACACAGGCAAGAATGTAACGGTCCGATTCAGAGAGATTACGGATTCTCCAGTTGTAGATAATCCAGGCTGGTTTATTGATAACATTACGAATCCAAAAACTGGGTCGTGTGTTGAGCTTGAGGGTGGAGCATACAAGTGGAGGTCTACAGGTCAGGCAACTGATAGCGGGGCGATTAATTACTCCTATGGGCTACTTGTGGCTTATCCTGATAATGGGACGAGCGCAGAAGCGCAGGAGATAAATAATATCGCAGGTCTCGGTGTCGTTCCGGTAATTGCTGCTGGAAACGATGGCGGATTTGGACTCAGAACAATCGCAAGCCCGGGGTCAGCGAGTGATGCAATCACCGTAGGTGCGACGGATTGCGAGAAGGATTACATTGCATGGTTCAGCAGCAGGGGTCCGGTGGGTTACGGCGCGAATGAAACGATAAAGCCTGATGTCGTTGCGCCGGGCGTTGGTATCGTATCAACGTGCTATGAAGGCGGGTATGCCTGGATGTCGGGGACCTCGATGGCAACACCGCATGTTGCAGGCACAGTCGCTTTGATGCTACAGGCGAATTCGTCTTTGAGCCCTGCAGAAGTGAAGCAGATATTGAAGAACAGCTCATTTGACCTTGGTAAAGAAGGCGAAGACAACACTTATGGTGCTGGGAGAGTAGATGCTTACGCAGCGGTATCCAATGTTACCGAGTTAGAGCCGATACCGAAGGTTCAGCTTTATGCGGGGTGTGCGAGATATCTTTACATACCAAATCAACCGGTAACGATTACTGCAATCTCATGGAACGGAACGGCAGTGAGTGGAACTGACGTGAGATTTGTGGCAGAGCATTACAACTACACATCAGAGAATTACGAAGAAGTCCTGAATACCACGAATACCACAAACGAGATGGGGCTCGCGACTGCGAGCTTCGTTCCCGCAAGCGGAGGAGGATATGACATAACGATCTCAGATGAGTTTGGAAACGTTGT
>PIXU01000094.1 GCA_003601795.1 Candidatus Methanophagales archaeon | reverse complement strand
TTGACACCGTGAAAAGGATAAAGGAACGATCAAACATCAGTATTTTGCTTATTTCGCACATGCCCGAAGTGCACAGGTACCTCTGCGATAGACTGCTCATGATGGACAAAGGAAAGGTAGTAGAGGACGGGGATACAGAAACCGTAATTAAGCACTTCTTAGCTCCTATTGAGCCCGTAAAACCGTTAGCTCCGATAAAAGACGAAAAGAACGCGGTGGTCTGGATTGACGGTGCCTGGAAGAAATATGACATGGTTACACATCACACATTGATAAGAACAATAGAAATGCAGGACATTAATATTAAGATTCCAAGGGGTGAGATACTGGGGATAATAGGTCCTTCAGCAATGGGGAAGACGGTATTAATGAGGTTATTAGGCGGTTTTGAAAAGCCGGACAGGGGCCACATACTGATAAGAATAGGGACAGTGGATTTTGCCAACATCGCGGAATACGGTAAAAGGTCAATAGAAGCAAGGAGCAAATTAGGCATTATTCATCAGGAGTTTGCGCTTCCACCGTACCAGCTCGTTCAGGACTTATTTGCACGTAAAATCGGGTTGAAGAAGTTAGAGATGATAAACCAGGCGATGGCAAAGGCGAAGGAATTTGGAATAAGTGACGTCACAATGGACGTTCTTTTAAGACTTGCGGACTTACCGGAGGCAGAGGCGAAAGGACGGCTCAGGGAATTAGGGTTTGAAATAGACGTACTGGATGACCTGTTTCCCAAACTGCCGGTAAGGGAAGCGTTCAAAGCTGCTGAACCATACCTTAAAGCAGTGAACCTACCTGAAGACATATTCACCCGTTACATTTCTGAGACGAGCGTGGGTGAGGAGATAAGGCTTGCAATTGCCACTCTTATGGCATCAAACTGTGAAATACTGCTATTGGATGAACCTTTTGGCGACATAGACCCGATTTCGCTACGTGTGGTGACGAATTCGCTGAAAGAGTTGAATCGTGAGTTCGACACGACCATGCTGGTCGTGAGCCATCAGCTTGACGTAATCCGAGAGCTTACACACGAAGCGATATTAATTGATGAGGGAGTAGTTGCGATGCGAGACAAGCCGGATGAGGTGTGCGATGCGTTTATTGAGCGAAGGTTTAAATAGCAGGAATAACTCTTTCTTTCTAAAGAAGGAAAGAACATGTGCCAAGAGTAAATCCGTGTAAATCTGTGTCTTAAATAGGGAGAAGTTATTCTTCATATACAAGGCTCCGCTGGTGTAGTTCGGCCAAGCATGCGGGCCTCTCGAGCCCACGACCGGGGTTCAAATCCCCGGCGGAGCATGTAAAAACTGTAATTGCTCAATATCTTGTGGTATAAATTCTAAGCACGAAACTCTAAATAAGCCCCTACTGGGCTTGCGGGGTTACCGGGGCAGAGCCCCGGTCTAAACAAACTCCAATATCTAAACTCAAAAAATTCCCAAATGGGATAAAGGTATGTTTCCTCCATATTTTCATATTTCGTATGCACATATAAATTACTTTGCATTACTTACCCTCACCTCCTTTAAACTCCTCATATATATCGAGATATTCTCTTACGAGAAAAGAGCTCATTTCGAGCGTTCTTGCGATTTCCTCTGCGTTCATCTTCCTATCTGCGAGCATACGAACCTTATTGAAAGCGCGGATATACCTATCGCATGCCTCCTCGGAATGCTTTGTCCTCCTTGCGATCTCTGGAGTGAGATAACCTTCGAGATAAAGCCTGATTATGATTCGCTTGTGCGTTATAGCTCTGCCGAGGTCATGAACAGTTCCTCGCGTCGGAACTACCTCCTTCGTCCTTTCCATGTATTCACGCACCTGTTTGCTCACGGTCGAAGGCGATACATTCAAAAGCAAAGCGATATCATTGCTGCTTAGAACGCCCCCTTGCTCGTATCCCTCCTGGAAAAGCCGTATCATCCTTATCTCTCTCACTTCTCTCGCTGTGAATCCTGACGACAGCATATCAATATCTTCCGGCGATAAAAGAGTGAGTGTTACGGGCACTATCGCGGTATTAGAAGCGTTCTTCCCGTAGCCCTGCCTCTCCTCGCGCTTCACTCCAAGCCACATCACCTGCCCGGAATCAATATTCATTGCGTAATCCTGCCTTTGCTCGAACAGTCGCAGGATATCGGAAGCAAACATTTCACGCACTTTCTCACCAGAAATCATCGAATAATCCTTTTCTATGAGCGTTTTTATCTCCTCTTTCATTCCCTGCTTCAATTTCCGTCTTATCATTTTGAATCTCTCTTCAGGATTCAATTCAGAGCCGCGCATTTTCACATCACCCCCTTTACTCTCGCTCTTTCCCTGCCCATCGTTTTTTTTCCCGAGAACCTGCTGATGATTTCTTCCAGCCTCTGCTTGCAGTCTTCGTCCTCCTTATACGTTTCATATAACGCCAGATATTCCCTCACCAATCTCTCAGAATGCTCCGTTATCTTCCTGATCTGCTCCGGGTTATATCCTTCGTTATGAAGCGCAGTAACTCGGGCGAAATCCTTGAGATAGCGAGCGATAGCCTCCGAAGAATGCCTCGTCCTTCGCTTTATATCGGTGAATTCATACCATTTCAGGTACAGCTCCACTATTTTTGCTTTATGCGACGTTCCCGGACCTATATCCATTCTGTTTCCTCTGGTTGGAACGACGATGTCTTCTCCAAGCAGCTCCTTTATGTGTCTTCCGATTGTTTTTATACTCCCGTTCAGCAGAATACTGAGGTCTGCCTGTGTCAACAGCGTTCCCTGCTCAAAAGCTTCGTTCGTCAATCGCACTATCCTGTTCTTCAGTAGTTCCCGTTGTGATTTCTTTGCATCTTCCACGTCATCCTGCGAGAAAATGGTCAGTTTCACCGTTTTAAAGCTCATTTCGTCGGTTTTAACACCCGGTGGTATATTGGATTTGACTGCCCGGTAGAACAACTGTCCTTCTTTCAATTCCCCTCTCACTTCGTTCACAAACACCTCGATGTCACTTGCTAAGGAGCGGCAAACCGCCATTGAGAACTCATATTCAGCCCTCAGATGTCCGCTCCATTCCTCTTTTAGTCCTCTCTTCACTATGCCTTCGTAATTTTCCCTTTCATTGGGCATTTTGGTCACCTCGTCGAAAATAACTATGCGCTCTACCTTTTCTAACCTTATGCCCAAATGGGAAGTTAGGAAATTTACCTTCTCATCCTTTAATGAACCCATACTTCCTAATTGCTAATTGTGCATACTCAGAGCATGTAGGATGATATAGACAGCGATGTTCCATATGAGGTGACATTCTTGGCTGATATAGCTTTAGAAGCCACAGTGCCAGTCGTGCGAATACTGATAGGTTAGTAGTCATAGCTTTTTCAGCAGCAGGTTTGCTAAATAGAGCCTCCTGCCGACCTCCTGCTGAAGAAATCGCAATAACACATTGATTTAGACTGGGTGAAATCTCAATTCCCACCACAGTCTCAGTATCTGATAACCCATACCAATTATATCACGCTTCATATCAACCTTTGTATCGCCTGAGCAACGCCATCGTACCGGGAATTCTTTTATTTTATAGC
>PIXU01000093.1 GCA_003601795.1 Candidatus Methanophagales archaeon | reverse complement strand
GAAGATGCCCCCAAGAACCGCAACAGCGATAATTTGGCTCATCGCTATCGCCTGGGCTGCTACTGCCCCACCCACTGTCGTTGCAGTTACGCTTATTGGTGCGCACATTTTTGGTATATACCTCCAATTTATTATCTGTATTTTAAGTATATTTAAGACTTTCGGTTTTTATCTATTTCTTATTTATGTATTATTCTGATTTTAAATTGATTAGTATTATCAGAAGGGTTATTTGTCAGAAATAAGGCATAAGAATTCTATGAAAAAAAAAAAGAAAAGGGAAGGAAAAGAGAGGGACGGCGATGTTACGTTTACCCCTTCGCTTCCCCGATTTTTAAACTTTTAGCGGGTTTACCTTATCTTTCTTCTTCTCGCTGCATACGCGACAACACCTGCTATGGCTATGGCTGCTATGATACAGAGCCCGGGGATTGACGGTGTTTCTTCTGTGGATGTCGCTGTAGTTCCGGATGCTGGCATGACACCAAGCTCAACCAGAGGATTTACGCCAGCAGATTTGAGCTTGTTCAGTTCAGCCGGACCATCGACATCGAATTCTTTTACTGTGTGAATAAGGGTCTCCGGGCTGTCCATGTAATCCAGCATCCATTGGTTCATCTTCAACCTCATCCACCACCATCTATGGGTATCAAAAGCTTTGAGGTCTTTTCTGCTTACGTCACCGCACATTTGAAACGCTGTATCCCAATCAAATGCTATGACTATTCCTTTTCCCGTTCCAGTAGCCGAGTCCCACCGGATTACGACGTTGGCGACATCTTTCGCGTCTTCTGGCAGTTGTTTCATCTGTTCAGGGGTAAGGTCCTTTGCAATGTAATTTTTATTTCCGATGGTAGCCTCTAATATCCATTGCATGATGTCGTCCTTGCACCAGGGCTTAATTGCAATTATCTGGTATCGCTGGCTTGGTTTTTCCAATGGCAGATTCTTGTCTATATATTTGACGAAGAGATACCCACTTGCAGACCCAGGGCAGATGTGATTATGGAATTGATTTGCACGAATGAGTTCCGGTGGCGCACCCTTTGCCCAGGCGTTTGCAATCGTCATCATCGTAAACTCGTTGTTAAATGGCTTTGCACCGCCACCAAATACCTTCGCCTTCATCTTCTCATCCCATGCTTCTGGCTCGTTCAGCAGCTTATCCGCACCAATATTCTCCTTCACAATCTTCGTAAAGACCTCCCCATCAGCAAGCGCATTGAACTCATCAACGCTCTTACCGAGCACCGCATTATTCACTTCGAGATACACGCACTCTTTCGTATTCTTACTGAAGAAGGCAAACCAGAGGGGCTTATCTCTACTTCTGTGGACTAAAAGCAAGTTTCCTTTTCCGACCGTACAACCACTTGCATCTGCAACGCCATCAATACATCTATCTGTATTCTGCCCGTCAATTATTGCGTAGCTGGCACTCGTCATTACCAAAATATTTGGGTCGTCCTTATCGAAAGGTAACTCTTTCATCGCTACTTCTGATGTTCTGGAGCCCAGTAAATACAGTAGCTCTTGATCATCTGTCGCCTGTGCTAAAGCATTCACTGCGAGTACACTGCACAGAAATATCGCTAAAATCACCACAGCCGCTTTTCTTTTCATCATTTCTTTTTTTCACCTCCTATTTTTTTTAATATCCAATTCCTTAATGAAAATATTTTTTGCTATTTAAATGGCTTTGGTATTATTTCATCTTGGATATTGAGGCATTGGTATGCATTGCATCACAGCTAAATTAGAGAAGTTATCTTCACTCGCAAGAAACAAAATCAAATATCTCAGTGAAAAAGTTTTTCTTAGCGTAGCTCATTTATAAACGGTGACCGAGTAGCGAAAATGGAAGAAACAGAGACAAGGACAAAAATAAGGAAATATGCACTGCAGAATGCAGTGAAGTACGAGAAACCACCAAAAGAGGATGCAGTGGTGAAGAAGGTTCTTGCCGAACATCCCGAATTAAGGAAGGATGCGAAACGGGTTTCGATGTTGGTGAAAGGGGAGATAAAGAGTATCGGAGCAATGGGCAAGAAAGAGCGAGTGGAAGAATTGACTAAGATAGCTCCGGAATTGGTAGCGGAGTTAAAAGTGAAAGAGAAAGAAAAACGTGAACCTGGACTACCCGAACTGCCTCTTGCAGGAGGCGAAAAAGTGGTGATGCGATTCGCACCCAACCCTAACGGTGCTGCGACGCTTGGCAGTACGCGAGGCATAATCGTGAATTCGGAGTATGCGAAGATGCACGATGGTAAATTCATTCTGCGGTTTGACGACACCGACCCTGTATTGAAGCGACCTTTACTCGAAGCTTATGACTGGTATCTTGAGGATTGTGCGTGGCTGAACGCCGAACCTGATGAGGTGGTAGTGGCGTCGGAACGAATGGATTTGTATTACAAATATGCAGAAGAGCTGCTAAAAAAAGGTGTTGCGTATGTCTGCTTTTGCCCTGCAGAGACATTTAAGCAGTATAAAGACCACAAGCGACCCTGCCCTCACAGGGCTGCCGATATTGAAGCGAATATGGGATGCTGGAAAAAGATGTTAAATGGCGCCTATGAAGAAAAAGGAGCAGTGTTGCGGATAAAAACGGATATGGCAAGTGCAGACCCGGCTTTACGCGATTGGGTCGCACTCAGAATTTTAAAACGGGCGCATCCAAGGGTTGGCGATAAATACGTGGTGTGGCCAACGCTGGATTTCGAGTCCGCGATAGAAGACCACTTGCTCGGCATAACGCACATAATACGTGGAAAAGACCTGATGAAGTCGGAAAAGCGACAGCGGTTCTTATACGACCATCTCGGCTGGAAGTATCCAACGACAATGGTTTGGGGCAGGATAAAAATACAGGAGTTCGGTAAATTAAGCACTTCCGAGCTGCGAAAGAGGATAGAAAACGGCGAATACGAAGGGTGGGACGACCCTCAACTACCAACGCTAAAAGCACTTCGCAGAAGAGGGTTTCAGCCAGAAGCGATCCGCAGATTCTTTATCTCTATTGGCGTTACTCAAACTGACATCGCGGTAAGCATGAAGAACCTGTATGCAGAGAACAGGAAAGCCGTAGATGCGCTCGCATCGAGATACTTCTTTGTGCGTAATCCGAAGGAGATGAAACTAAAGGATGGGCTATCCTTTGTGGCTAAAGCATTGAAACACCCTTCAAAAGAGGATTACAGGGAGATAAGAACCGGCAATACGGTTTACATAAGTGGTGATGATTTTGCTAAACTAAAGCAAGGACAACGAATACGGCTAAAATTCCTCTGTGATGTGGAAATAGAGCAAATCGAGCCGCTGGTTGCGAACGTCATAGAAACTCCTGCAGAAGGCGAAATCTCGATTATTCAATGGGCGCCATCAGAAGGTATAAAAGTTGTGGTGAAGAAGCCTGGCGGGACAGATGAAGGCATAGGCGAGCCTTTGATTGCTTCGGAACTCGGCAATGTGGTTCAGTTCGAAAGATACGGGTTCGTCAGGATTGACTCGGTGGTGAAAAAAGAAACTGGAAAGGAAGTGGTGGCATATTTTACCCATTAAAACAAACTTTCTTAGAAAGAAAGTTTGATCAAAGAAGCTCATTTAGCATGTTCGCTGATATAATCTTCCAATGCTCGTCTGGTTGAGAACCATCTTCTACCAATTTTTACTGCATCTAACAATCCCTGCCTTGCTCTCAACGCTAAATATTCCTGTGAGTATGGGCACTCCTTTAGCTTTGCCAATTCCGCAAGAGCAATCAGCTCGTCTGCGCCACCAAATATCGCCAAATAGAGCGTTAATGACTCGTCCACCGATTTAGCAATGAAATTTGCAAATGGTTTAAGATTGCCCTCATCTGCAAGGCGTAAAAACCGATAGTATTTCCCTCGTTCTTCTTTCCTCAGGACAATAGGGGGATAGCCCTCTTTCACGAGAAAAAGGTTGGTGAGAAGGCGTGCCACTCTCCCATTGCCATCGGTGAACGGATGAATTTCCACCAGTTTATGATGCATGAACGCAGCGGTTTTTACGGGATGCTTCTTTTTCTCCTTATCCTGTAAATTCAAATTTAGAAATGCAATCAAATCGTCCATCATGCGAGTGACTTTTGAGAAGTCCGGGGGCGTTTTGGTTGCCCCGGTTATTCGCACATTATGAACTCTGTATTTTCCTGCATCAACCCTTATACCCCTAACTACAACTTCATGGATTTGCTGTATGGTTGTATGGTCTATTTCTCTTTTCTCCTTTGCTATTGATTCTATCAAGTCGTAAGCCTCTGCGAGATTAGTCGCTTCCAGATGTTCCCTTAGCGATTTCCCGCCAATTGTTATCCCCTCTTCAAGCACAAGTTTGGTTTCTTGAAGTGTCAACGTATTGCCTTCAATAGCATTAGAATGATATGTATGCAGTAACCTTAGCTCATCCCTAAGTTTTCTCACTGCACTCTCAGGTAGAGGTCTGTGTGCATCTAATCGCTCTTTCTTATGCCTGATTCTTTCGAGTAAATCGCTTCTTATTAAAGTATCGGTATCGTGCATTTTCTTAGTTATATGCTTTGAGCGGTTAAGTTTAAGGGATACTTACACCTCACACTTTCACCACGACTATACAATTACTTCACACTTAAATTATATATCGCTATCGGTCATATATGCTTCGAACCGATATTACCTACATTTCAACTTCAATCTCTGCTTCTAAAATATCCAATACCTGCCTAAGATTCATTCAAACAAAACCAATTTTTCCGTCACCTCAGCGCTCTCTGCGATATCGGCGGTGAACAAAAACGAATAGTTTTTTATATTCTAATCGCATACACATAAAATGTGATTGCAAATGGAAACAGTAAAAATAGGATTTGTGAAATTGGGGAATATAGGAATTTCGAGAATAGCGGATTTATTGCTGGACGAGAGAGCAGATAGAGAGGATATAGACGTTCGTGTGTTGGGTACGGGAGCGAAGATGACGCCAGAAAATGCGGCAGACACTTCGCGCCTGCTGGACTGGGACCCCGATGTGGTGATAATAACCAGCCCCAATGCTGCACTTCCAGGTCCTAAAAGCGCACGTGAGATGGTGAAGGAGCTCGGTAAGCCCTGCATTGTCATTTCTGATGCACCGGCGAAAAAGGCAGTGGATAAGTTAAAAGAAGGCGGATTTGGATACATTATCATACCCGGGGACCCGATGATAGGAGCGAGAAGGGAGTTTTTAGACCCCATAGAGATGAGTCTGTTCAATGCCGATGTCCTTTCTGTTCTCTCCATAACCGGCGTAGCAAGATTGGTGCAGGAGGAGATAGATGCCGTTATAGGAGCGATAAAGAAAGGCGAGGAAGTGAAAGTGCCACAGATAATAGCAACCGCGGAGCGCGCGGTAGAACGAGCAAAGTTTTCCAATCCGTATGCAAAAGCGAAAGCGATCGCCGCTTACAGCATGGCGGAGAAAGTAGCGGAACTGGACGTAAAAGGGTGTTTCATGATGAAGAACCCCGAAGAATACGTGCCTGTGGTAGCGGCAGCGCATGAACTGTTAAGAGCAGCGGCAAAGCTTGCCTTCGAAGCGCGAGAAATAGAAAAACAAGCAGACAGTTTAGTTCGTGAGCCTCATTCCCGAGCAGGGGAGATAATGAAGAAGGAGAAATTAATGGAGAAGCCGAGTGCGTGAGTGATTTCTCACACCTCTTTTTTATTTTTTCTGTTTACCGCTGAGCTCGCAGAGAACACAGAGCGTCCGAAAAATCATTTACCCGTCTCAGCGGTCTCAGCGGTAAACAATTCAGGAAAAGGTTTGATGCAGGACTCAAAGACGCTCGATAAAATCCTCACGGTAATACTGATTATCGCTATTGTCACGGCAGCTGCACTAACTATCTACGTAATCATAACGCCGAAAAAAGGAGAAGAATTCACCGAATTTTATATTCTCGGCGAAGAAGGCAATGCTTCAGGTTATCCGTCAAGCCTTTCTGCAGGCGAGGAAGGAACGGTAATAGTTGGCGTGGTCAACCATGAATACGAACCCGTCGCATACCTGTTCAAGGCGGAGATAGAAAACAAAACAATTGGCGAGCGTAACGTACAGCTTGCACATAACGAAACGGTAGAGTTTCCATTTACATTTTCGGTTTCTGGAGGCGAAAAGGGGAAAAAGAAACTGAAATTTTTATTGTTCAGACAAAATCAAAGCGAAAGCATAAATCTGACCGCGCCTTATCGCGAACTCCATCTCTGGATTGATTTTCGATAAAGATAATTAAAAATGAACATCAACAGGATGGATATGCCTATCAGTTCAGAAACAAAAGCGTATGTGAGTTCGATTCCACCAGTCAAAGGCGAATAAGTCCCGAAAAAGCATCTTAAAAAGTATTCCCACCAGTGCGGTTCTACCACGCCTTGCGGAAAATCAAATCCAAAAACGGGATAGAACAGTGTTTTGGGGCTAAGCCACATTCGGTCTTCGCAGAGATGAATAAAAGAAGCAAAACCGAGGAAAAGAATCGCTTTTTCTTCGCTTCCGTTTCGCTTGTATAAGCAAGTGCCAATGAACAGCAGGATAAAGACGAACAGCAGCGTGTGAGCGAATAATCTGCCATTTGAAATAGAGTTTGCCAACAAAATCTCACCTACCGGCTTATCTACTAAATCCGGCAGGATTGCGCCTATAAGGATAAAGCCGTACAACCGACGGTCAGGTACGATTTTTAATGTGTAGAAAACCAGAAATGCTATCCCCAGTGTTATCCCCAGATGTCCAAAAATGAACATATTTTTCTTTTCCGAAAACGCTTTTCTTTTCTGCGAAGCATTTTTGATAAAACTTTTTCTAAAAGTTTTAAAGAAAAGGGTTTAATGATGGGCCCGATGCGATTCGAACGCATGACCTTCGCCTCGTAAAGGCGACGTCATTCCAACTAGACCACGGGCCCCCCGCTCTATCACGGCTGATATAATTTCAAGCCCCCACTATTTAAAAATCTTTTTGTTGTTGATTATTATCATCTGCGTTAATCTGCGTCCCTAATTTATTTTGCCATCGCTCTTTAACCGACTCGCTATCTCGTAAATAACCTCTTTTAAATTTTCCTCGTTATCGTAATCTTCCAATAAGTTCTCTTTTCCTTTCCCTCGCTTCTTCTCCATAACCACCGAAATAAGGTTCCGTATCGCTCTTTCCACATCATCTACAATGCTTACCGTAGCATGTAAAGAAGTTCTTGATAACGGGTTCAAATCAATTGTTATCACCTTTTTTCCCATTTTTATAAGTGCTTCGCATCTGTCCCCGTCTTCCAGAGGTGCGAGAACCACATCGGCGCTGTAAATCCCTTCGCGGTCCGCCCTTGCTCGTGCATGTGCTATCCCGGGTATTCTCGCATCTGCTCCATCGCCAAGCACGTTCCTCGCTCCTTGTTTTTCCAGCAGCTCCTTTATTTTTCTCGCCCGCTCTTCGGTTCTGTAAAAGATATTCACCTCTAAAGGGGCATTTGTCAATTCGCTTAACTCTATTATCTCGTTTACCGCTAATGCAGCAACGTTTCCGTTCACGGAAATCACGGGCCTCTTCGCAGCAAGCAACAAAGCAGCAGCAACTTCTGTCGCTCTTCGCGCCGAATCCAGTGTCCTCTCACCAATTAAATAATCAAATGCTTCACCCCGTCCATGCGCTATCAAACCCTGCTTGCTTGTTATTCCCGCTTCGATACCAGCCACGAGCTTCTCCCGCTTTATTAACGACTTATATCGGGGGTGCGTCTCAGGGATTTTGAACATTGAGATATTTTTTATATTCTTCGTATAGAAATATCACGCTTCTTTGGCATTATCTGCTGCAGGATTTCCTTTAATTGTGCATCATTTAGCATACTTTTTAGCCTTCCCGTCTGCGCTAATGCAATCAACTGATTCTCCAACTGTGCTGCAAACTCGGGCTTTGCGGTTTTTATGTTGTTTAACCTATCCCTTGCTTCTGCAGTGAGAATCTGCCGTAGAATATTCCTTTTCGCTTCTTCTATCTCTCTTCTCTTCCCTTCTTCTTCCGCAGCGCCTGCTTGTGCCTGAAGCATCTGCTCATACTTTTTCCTCTTTATTTCTTCCACTTCGTCTTCACTCGCCATCGTTATTTTAACACCTACCCCTTTTTTTTCTGCTCTTTTAGCTCATGAGCAGCATTATCAAGAAATTTCTGCCCCGCAGAGGATATTACTCGCCCCCTTCTCCCCGTTTCCGGATTGATTACGTATCCTGCCTGCTCTAATTGCAAAAGCACCCCGCGTATTAACTTCCCAGATGCTTTTCTAAACCGCTCGGGCTTTGCGCCCCTTCTTACTCTACTACCGTAGTACGTGCGCAACCGTGATACACCTACTGGTCCGTGTATGTATATTTGCCGCAACACGGATGCACAGCGTACCCACCACCAATCTTCACTCAGAGGTGGTAATTCTTTGTTTGCACCTTTCTTCACCTCCATCGCCCACTTTGGCATGGAGATAGTTTTGTTCGTTTTCAATTTCTCCGCTGCCAACTTCACCAGTTCATCTGGTGGCACGTCGTATACCGTTGTCATTTTATTCCCTTATATAGTCTATTACTCTTTCTATTCCCTCAACGTATAAAAGAAAAAAACTTATGGAATAAAAATACACATAAAATACTCAAAAATAAATTGTTGACACAGCTTAACGCTAAGGGGGCTCTGCCCACATCACTGCAAGCCCGGAAAGGGCTTAATTAACACAGACAAGATGAAAAGAGCAATGCCGCTGAAGATAGCTCACCCAGCCAGCCCAACAAAAGAGAGAAAAAATCCGTGTAAATCCGTGTCTTAAATAGAAGGTAGTCATAGTTTATATACAATGACAAATACAGACGGTGTGAAAATAGGATTGGAATGCCATGCGCAGCTTCTTACAAAGTCGAAACTATTCTGCTCTTGTTCTACGGACTATCATAATTCCGAGCCCAACACGCATGTATGTGCGACGTGCATGGGCTTACCTGGGGCGTTGCCCGCGGTGAACGAGCAAGCGATAAGGTATGCTGTAAAAATGGCGCTTGCTCTGGGCTGTGAAGTGCAGCCCGAAATAATCTTCGACCGGAAAAACTATTATTACCCTGACCTCCCAAAAGGTTTTCAGATTACGCAGTATGATTCCCCCGTTGCATTGAATGGACTTGTGAGAATAGAGAGTGCGAGCGATGGCGACAGAGGGAAAGAGCGAGAAATAAGAATAAGACGAGTGCACATGGAGGAAGACCCTGGCAGGCTGGTGTACAAGGGCACGATAGATACCGCGAAATATTCGCTGGTTGATTATAACAGGTCGGGAATACCCCTGGTGGAGATAGTAACCGAGCCCGACTTGAGGTCGCCAAAGGAGGCGCGTATATTTTTAGGTAAGCTGAGGAGCATATTAGGGTATTTGGACGTGTTTGACGGTGATTTGGAAGGTGCGATGCGTGTTGATGCGAACATATCCGTGGGAGGAGGAGAAAGGGCAGAAGTAAAAAATATCTCGTCCTACAAAGGTGTGGAACGCGCTTTAGCTTTTGAGATAACGCGGCAAAAGAACTTAGTGCGGCGTGGTCTCAAAGTAACGCAGGAGACACGGCATTATGACGAAGTGCGTGGCATAACGCTTTCTATGCGGACGAAAGAGTTTGAACATGATTACAGGTACTTCCCCGAGCCCGACCTTGTGCCTATTCATATTTCTGAGCTGGTGGAAGGGATAAGAAGGGAGATACCTGAACTCCCTGACGAAAAGAAGAGCCGATTCATCACACAGTATTCCATAACGCGCGAGCATGCGAATGCGCTCACTTTTGACATACACATAGCGGATTTTTACGAAGATGTGGCATCAAAAACGGATGCGGGCTTGAGTGCTGCCTGGATAGCAGATGTTCTAAAGGGCGAGCTAAATTACCGCGCTATTTCTATGCGTGAAGCAACCGAGCGGATTTCTGTCGATGCGTTCGTTGCTATTTTAACCTATTTGAAAAAAGGCGTGATTACTGACCGAGGTGCGACGGAAATAATAAGGGAGATGCTCGACCACGGGGGCAAGCCGGATGCGATAATAAACAGAAAAGGATTGGCGAGTATAGGTTCGGCAGAAGCAGAGAAGGCCGTGTTGCAGGTGATAATGGAGAACGAAGATGCGGTAGAAGATTATAAAACAGGTAAAAATGAGGCATTGAATTTCCTCGTTGGACAGGTAATGAGGAAAACAAGAGGAAAGGCAGCGCCAAAAGACGTTAACGAGATGCTGAAACGGGAAATAAGCAAACAAGAAAATAGAAAATAAGTTATAGACACAGATTAACGCTCGTGGGCTCTGCCCACATCCCTGCAAGCCCGGAAAGGGCTTAATTAACACAGATGATAAGAATCAACACAGTTACCTGTTAAACTAAAATAAATCTGCATAAACCCGTGTAAATCTGTGTCTTAAATAGACGGGAGCTATATTTTATATACAAAAAATAAAAAAGTAGAGGAGTTTATACCAGCTTTTTCCCGGCATTGGGTCCAACACTTACGGAATAAACTTCCTCTACTCTTAGTATTCCTGCGCCTTTCGCATCCAGTTTTAACTTCTCCTTTATCTGCTTCTTCTTTTGGTCGAATATCGGGCCTGAAGTCAGGAATTCCTGGAAAGTGCCTTTTATCTGATAGCCCTTAGACCCCTTGAAAGCAGTAACCGCTACCTTCTTCGTCGCTTCCATATTGTCTTTTGTCTTCCCCGGAAACACGTATCCAAATGCGAGTGTTTCTTCATCCACTACGGAAAACGTCTTTATTGGTGCAACGTTCAACTTCCCTTCAGTGTCAACGGTTGCTATGGTTTTTGCGGCGTCCCAGTCGTTGAACATCTCCATCACTTCCTTTGGCATCTTTACCATTTCTTTTCTTTCACCCCCTCATTGCTTTATCTATAAATATCTACAATAATATAAATCATTCTTTTCAACGACTTTTAAATTAATACGAGCTAACATAGGAAGTGCTAAAACACATTCAAAATGGTCATAAAAAAGAGAAAGAAACTAATCATTGTTTCTGTGTTAATAGCAACGATACTCGTAGGAACGTTCTACATTTTATTCTTCTTACCATCTGATGATTTGGAGTGGCGTATTCCAACAAATAAGATAGCCATGATAGAGATTAAAGGGGAGATAACCGAAGATTGTGAGGGTGGCGCAAATCCATGGGCAATTCGAAAACTTTTGGATATGGCTGAAGAAGATGAGCAGATAAAAGCAATTGTGCTCAGGATAAACAGTGGAGGTGGAGATGCAGGAGCATCATGGGATTTGTATAGAGCAGTGCAGAGGGTAGATAAACCGGTTGTTGCATCTATTGCCGATACCGGTGCTTCCGGTGCATATTTAGTTGCGGTTGCCGCGGATGAGATAATAGCTACGCCTATGTCGGTAATAGGGGGTATAGGTGCTTCAATGGAGTTCCCTTTTGACGTCCCGGTAAACGCATCAGAAGAAGCAGAGGAGATGTCTTCTATGCCTTCAGGCGAGTTCAAGGATGTGTTTGCCGATTATCGGCTAAACGAGAGTGAACGAGCGTATCTAAAGGAACGTTTGGAGAGCGTTCAAGAAGTGTTTTCGGCGTGTGTTGCGGAAAGCAGGAACATAAGCGAGGAGGATATGATGAATATATCACACGGAGGCTGGTTTACCGGTGAGGAAGGATTGCAGCTGGGTCTCGTGGATAAGACAGGGAACTTAGAGGATGCGATAGAGGAAGCGGCTGAGCTCGCAAATGTTTCGCTGAAAGACACAAAGGTTGTGACGTTGAGGATCGAAGGTTCACGAGTACGGGTGATGGAAGAATGAAAAATTATTATGTTCGATAACCAGAAGCAGGTGCAGGAATTAAACTGCAAAATAATTGCTGGTAAAGTCAGGGTATCAAATGTGGACGATTTTCTTGCTGTATTGAAAGCCATTGCTCATAAATATGATGTGACAATACAAGCGATGAATGCGGAGTTGATAGCCGGGGAAGAACATATAAAATCCGCGGTGAAAAAGGCACTGCGGGCGGTGGGCAGGAACAGGAACATAACAAATGACCTGGGTTTGGAGATTCTTTTATATGCCGCAGGAAGAAGGCAGATAGAAAGAGCATTGGCGATGGGCGTGTCGGAATCAGAAGGCGAAAAAAGAGTGGCAATTGTTATTGTTGATGCTTCTGCGAGAGGAGGAAAAGATTTGGAGGTGGTTGCTGAGGAAGTAAAGAGGAAAATAAGGGTACAAGAAGAGCCAATCTCAAAGTTGGAGTTAGAATATAAAGGTGATAAAAAAGAGGGTATAAAGAAGTTCTTTGACATAACAGAGGCTGAGTTAAAAGCAGTGGGGGAATCCAAACTAAAGCAGTTGGTGTTAGAAAGGGTTGCGATGTTAGATGTACTTAAATAAGGGGACCAAAACCCAAGCACCAAATCACAAAAGGGGAATAGGGATTAGCCAATAGGGACTACCTGTGGGCATATCTGTCCAATTTCTAATCCCTGTTTGACCACCTGGCTATTGGTTGGCTATGATTGGCGATTATAGTTATTCCAGTAATAAATTGCAATTAATAAACCACGAGAATTTACAAGATTAACACAAGAATTTTAGGTCAATATGGATGGAATATCCGATAGTGTACTGAAAACAGATTCTCATTATTGTTCTATCGTGGAAATCTGTGTAATCTTGTGGTTAATACAATCTTTTTACTTCACCGCACCTCGCATTCGGCAACGTAACCTTTGCTTTTCACCGCATCCCTCAAATATTCTAACTCGCCATCCATGTAAACCACTTCATCTTCATCGAGAATTTTCTTGTCCAACACCTTTACAGGCACGAATTTCTGCAATATGTATCGTTTACTACCTCGTATCAGCCGCCCTATTTCCAAAATATCTCGCTTACCTAATTGCGATTTCACTACCGTCGTTCGAAATTCATAATCCAATCCAGAAGACATGATTAATTCAATACTGTGTTCGATTTTTGCCGGGTCAACCCTGGAATTGGTAATCTCCTGGTATCTTTCCAACGGCGCTTTCACATCCATAGCAATGTAGTCCACGATTCCGCGTTCTACCGCTTCGCTTATTATTCCGGGATTGCTGCCGTTTGTATCCAGCTTAACCAGATAACCCAATTTTTTGAGTTCACTCATAAAATCAATCAGGTCGGGCTGCAGTGTTGGTTCTCCTCCTGTTATCTCTACCGCATCGAGCTTCCCCCTGCGTTCTTCCAGAAAGGAAAATATCTCCTTTTCGGAGATGGGATTTGAAAATTGCTTGGGATCAACAAGTTCAGGATTGTGACAATTTGAAACACTGATTAAATTAATATTATAAGAGTGAGTTGGATTATCAATCTCTAAATTATAGACTTTTGTTTTCTTATTTATTTTTTTTACAGAATTTATTTTCAGATACAAATGTTTGTCATCCAGAAAACCGTATCTATTTGAAGTGTTAATAACTTTTTTAGTAATTAAATGGCCTTGTCCAAGCAGATCAAAAATCCTTTTATCGGAGATTATAATTTCTTTCCTAAATATAGAATGTTTTATTCCTAAACGTAATAGTATTAGACTAATTTGATATCGTAATAATTTGGATGTTATTTGAATTCTCCGTTTTTTGTATTTTTTAATAAAATCTGGAGACGTTAAACCATCTTCTCTGAATAAACCAATAATTAATTGTTTTTGTAAATTTTTATCTAAGTATAAAAATTCTGTGGGTATTCTTTTGTTATATACATCTTCGCCAAAATAATATTTGAAAAACAATCCTACTATTCCCCTATAAGAAACTAATGTTATTGTTTTGCATTTCTTATTTTCAACTTCTTTTAACTCGGTTTTAAAAGTCTCAGAAAATATTTCTTTTGTATCTCTAATATATTCCTTCTCTTTTGAATTAAATGTAAAAGCAGCATAATATGAATTCTTTCTTCCTTTATCTTTACTTGAGCATCCTTCGGAAAGATAATAACCAAGTAGTCTCATAAACTTGGGAGTGACTTCTATAAATTTGTCAATGAAAAAAATATTAAATCTCTGCTTAAAAGTCAGCTCTTGATAAAGGTCTTCAATTGCATTATTGACGTCTAGTTTGTAATTAAAGATTTCTTTCTGAGGAATAGGGATAACTAAATAATCTTCTTTTGCATTAATGTATTGAGCTTCTTTCTTGATGATTTCATCAGCTTTGGAATTATAAACAAAAAATTCGTGATTTAGTGTACAGCTTATTGCATCTGAATGTAGAAATGGCCTGATTTCTAGCAGAGAACTTGTCTCTCTTTCATAATATTTCCTTATCGGACTAAAGTTTCCCTCGTAGTCATAAACCTTGCATTCAATATGTTTTTCTACAATATCTTTAACCTTAAATAGACCTCTATCGGTTAAAATTTCAGTATTCCCTGTAAAGCAATACGGGCACCTGAAATTGCAGCCCTGGGTAAACACAATCGCACATATTTTCCCGGGATAGTCTATTAACGAAAATCGCTGAAAACCCCCGATTAACATAACATCTAATCACCCTTCTTATCCCCCTGCTCCACCAAGGTCTATTAAATTTAACTGTTTCCCGGCGTGCTTTCTTTTCGGTTTAGCTTTACCTTTGATTCGCGAAGGTTTAGCTATTGCTATACCCGCACCAGCCTTTCTTTCTCCTTCCTCTTCTAATTTTGGTACTGCTTCTGTCCCGGTTCCCACTGCAAACGTTTTCCTGAGCTTGAATTCTTCACGTTTTCCTTTATTCCATTGGTTTACTGGGCGTAGATAACCAACTACACGTGAATATACCTCGGTCTCCGCACCACATTCCGGGCAAGTATAATGCTCACCTACTATGTAACCATGTGTGGGGCAAACAGAAAAGGTGGGGGTGAAGGTAAAATAAGGCAAGTGATAGAGCTCGCAGATCCTTCGCACCAGGGTCTTCACCGTCATAGGGTCTTCGACACGCTCGCCTGCGAAGACGTGGAAAACGGTGTTATGAACAAATATCAATGTATTTTTCCCCGCTAAATAGTTATGATTCTTTTGTGTCGTTAGATCGTAGAACTGAGTATCTTGGACTTCATCCTTTGATACTTCTTTTACCCTCACAACCGGCAAATAGCGCTTCTTTCTGTTTGATATTCTTAATCTAAATGTATCCTCTTCATTTTTCCTTCTGGCTTTCTTTTTTCCCTTGCTCACCATAATCCCTGCCCGCGTACAGATTTCTAATATGTCTTCGGCTAACTTTGAAGAGACCGTTGAATATTCAAAATCCCCATCTCTTCTTCCAATGTGCCCGTCACTGTCTCCCAAGCCAGAAAGAAGAGAATAGACATTGTCACTGCTTATTTCATCTTTCACCTCTTTGGGAATAGAGATATTGTAAACCTTCTTTCCGGACGTGAAGCCGAGTTTAAAGAAGAACGAAGCAACCTCTTTTTTAGAAGTTGTAACTTCTCGTAAAGGTTCGCTTCTCTTATCATTTTGAATAACTTTCACTTTACAGCCGAAGTATTTGTTGAGAATCCTTGCTGCTTTTCTCAGCGCTAATTGCTGTTCACTGGAGAATCGGACTCTATATTTCTTCAAATTGTTCCCACCGCGGTTATCTACAAATTCCGACATACTGCCATCACCAATAAAGAACCCAATTAGCCACATCAAATCGGGATTCAATTTAGTCCCTCTCTCAGGATAGAGATTGCATGAATTCTGCAGGATATAGTCCCCTTCTTTTAACTCGTCGGCTCTTCTCTCTACCACCTGATATTTCGGCATTGCATGATATTTTATTCTGCATTCAGGGTTCCACCTCAGATGTGTAGCAAAGCTTTTTATATTCTTCACTCCGCATCCACAAACAGGACAGACTGGATTTGACTTGACTTTTTCCAGGATGAAAAACGGATGCCAATCCGAAGTGACGATGTCTAAACCCCTCTCTCCTTTGACCCTGATTTTATTCTGCCTCTTGAGATTGACGGTTATGGCATCTGTAATCTCATCCCACTCGCTAATCCCTTCCTCAGGATTATAGCTCAACGCTTTAATCGGTTTGAGTGCCGTGAAGTCTTTTACAACTTTCTCAATCTTCAACAGTCCCTTATCTGTCAATACTTTGTTTCCTTCTTCTAAGCACCCACCTGTGTACTTTGTCTGAATCGTATCCTGCAGGTCTAACGCCTCAAAGATATCTTCGGTATAATTCACAGGTAGTTGCGTGGAATTCGTATAAAATGGCTCTGCACCGCGCTTCCAGTCCTCTTCATTAGCACAGACTATTTTCGGATTGCTCTCTTTATCCTTTTTTGCAAGCCGGTAAGAAGTCCCCTCCGCAGGCGTTGCCTCCAGATTATAGTTGTTCCCGGTTTCTTCCTGGAATTCTAATAATTTATCACGCATAAAATCTAACACCCGCGAGGTAAACGCTCTGGACTTTTCCGATGCGATTGGCTCGCCAAACATATTCAAGCAGGCTTCATTCATACCCACCAAACCAATCGTGGAGAAATGATTCTTCCAGTACTCACCAAAACGCTCTTTTACACCTCTTAAATAATATTTCGTGTACGGATAAAGATTCTTGTCCATAAGGTTCTCTAAAACCTTCCTCTTGATCTCCAGGCTCTCCTTCGCCAGAACCATCAACCGCTCTAAAGCAGAGATAAATGCTTCTTCGTCCATCGCAGAAGAATACCCAAGTCTTGGCATGTTGAGCGTGACCACGCCAATTGAACCGGTTAGCGGACTCGACCCGAAAAGCCCGCCCCCCCTTCTCTCTAACTCTCTGTTATCTATGCGCAACCGGCAGCACATGCTTCGGGCATCTTCAGGATTCATATCAGAATTTATAAAGTTAGAGAAGTATGGCACGCCGTATTTAGCGGTAACTTGCCACAAAACGTCCAGATTAGGGTTTGCCCAGTCGAAATCCTTGGTGATATTATAGGTGGGGATGGGAAACGTAAAAACTCGGCCCCTGGCGTCCCCCTCTGCCATTACTTCTAAAAGTGCCCGATTAAACAATTCCATCTCGCCCTTGAAGTCCGCATACGTTTCTTTTTGCGGCACTCCACCAATGACGACACTCTGGTTGGCGTAGTACTCTGGAACGGTCAGGTCTAAGGTGATGTTGGTGAACGGTGCTTGAAATCCAACCCTGGTGGGAACGTTCACGTTAAATACAAACTCCTGCAATGCCTGCTTCACTTCTTCATACCCCAGTCCATCATATCGTATGAACGGCGAAAGAAGGGTATCAAAATTCGAGAACGCCTGAGCGCCCGCAGCTTCTCCCTGTAGCGAATAAAAGAAATTTACTACTTGCCCCAATGCAGAACGGAAATGTTTAGCTGGTTCACTTTCTACTTTTCCCGGCGCTCCCCTGAATCCCTCTACCAACAAATCAAAAAGGTCCCAGCCGACACAATAAACCGAGAGAATGTTCAAATCGTGTATGTGAAAATCGCCATTTAAGTGCGCCTGTCTTACTTCTGGCGGGTAGATTTTAATTAACCAGTATGTTTTGCTGATTTCCGAAGAGATATAATTGTTTAACCCCTGCAAAGAGAAGGTCATATTGCTATTTTCATTTACCTGCCAGTCAAGCTTATCCAGGTATTGGTCAACCATGTCAACGTCTGCTTTTGCCGTTATCTCCCGGATTCCCGCATGTTGCTCTCGATAGATGATATACGCCTTAGCGGTTTTGCGATAGGGGGAAGATAACAAAACCTCCTCAACTACGTCTTGAATCCCTTCCACGGTAGGTATCCTGTGCGGGATTGCCTGCTGCGCCAAATTCAATACCTTAAGGGTCAACGCCCGCGCGATTTTATGGTCAAACTCGCCTGTTGCTGCACCTGCTTTTGCAATCGCGTCTGCAATCTTCTTAGAATCAAATCTTACTACCCTGCCGTCCCTTTTTCTTATCTTCTTAAACACGTCTCTTTTCCCTCCTTATACGCTCAATCCCGCCATAAGAACCCGCACTTTTTCTTCTTTCTTGTTGTATATACCGTATAACTTGCTTCTATTTAAGACATGGATTTACACGGATTTTTTCTTTTGTTTGGCTGGATGGTGGGGTATTTTTAACGGCGTTGCTCCTTCCATCCGTGTTAATCTGCGTCAATAATTTATTTTCTATCTTCTTGTGTTAATTTTATGAATTCTCGTGGCTTATTAATAGGAAATTATCTTTATTGGTAAAATCAGAAATAAACATTTTTATCTATATATCATCTCCAAAATTATACCAAGAAAAATCTATTGATAATTAGTACTACCATTTAAATAAAAGTATAAAGTTTAAACAAAACAGATATCTACAATTAGTGTGATGGAAATGGCAGAAGAAAAGGGAAAGGGCAATCCAATTAGGGGGGAAATCGAGAAGTTAATTGAAGCAGGAAATCTTAGAGACTTACTTTATAAGGCTGGCGAGTTGCATGGGCATCTATGCAGCCATCTGGCATACGGAGTGAAGGCAGGCTATATTGCAATGCGAGAATTGGGAGTGAAAAGCAGGGGTATGGAAGAGATAGTTGCGATTATTGAGACCAATAACTGTTTCAGTGATGGCATTCAAATGGTTACTGGCTGTTCCTTTGGGAACAACGCTCTGGTCTATCGAGATTTCGGCAAGACCGCGGTGACCGTAGCGAAAAGGGATGGGACAGCGATAAGAATTGCTTTAAACCCTAACTTTGAAGGTTCTCGTGAAAAGGAGTATCCAGAAGCACATGAGCTGTTCGATAAGATTGTTGCTAAGCGCGAGAAGGCAACACCGGAGGAACATAAAAGATTGATGCAGCTATTTGCAGAAATGTCAATCACGGAATTGAATAAACAGACAGATGAGCTGTTCATAATAAAGCGTCTGGAAATTGTAGTGCCTGAATACGCGCCCATATTTGATTCGGTGAAGTGTTCGATTTGTGGAGAGAACGTAATGAAAACTCGAGCTGTGACCGAGAACGGGGAATCTCTTTGCATCCCATGCTCCAACCGAGGATACTTTCAGATGGATGGGTCTGGCATTTCCGTACAGGAAGGAGGTGTTAGAGGGAAATGAAAAATAAAAATAAAAATAAACAGATTGCAAGGGTAGCAGCAGTATCAATTTTAGTGGTCTCTTTATTAACGGGCTTCTCCGTCGCCAGCGCAGGTTCTGAAACCGCAAAAGCGGAAGAGGTAATATACACAATTGCAGATTCCACTGGTGATTGGGGCTATCCCTCTCCTCATGCACACTATCCCCGGGGTCCGGGATACGTAAGGATGAGCTTCATCTTTGACACATTGGTATGGAAGGACACACAAGGTTTCGTGCCTGCACTCGCCACCGACTGGAAGTACCTCGAAGATGAAAATGCGTATCTTTTCCACCTGCGTAAAGACGTTACCTGGCACGATGGCGAGAAGTTTACGGCTGAAGATGTCTCTTTTACCTTCAACTATACTAAGGAACATCCCAGTTGGTGGGTGGACCTTAAATCAGTAAAGCAGGTTGAGGTACTTGACGAATATACGGTAAAAATCTACTTGAAGGAGCCGTATGCACCCTTCCTTAACGACGATGCAGGCACATTAGCTATCCTTCCGAAACATATATGGCAGGACGTCAAGAATCCGAGCGAATTTGTAAACGAGAGAGCGCTGATAGGAACCGGACCATTCAAGCTCGTTGATTACAGCAAAGCACATGGCACCTACCTCTATGAAGCCAACGAAGAGTACTATTTAGGAAAGCCAGCGATAGACCGACTAAAATTCGTAAAGGTCAGCGAGGAAATGGCCCCTAGGGCATTAATGAGAGGAGAAGTCAACGCTACGAATATCCCACCGGAAACCGTGGAGGAGGTTAACGGGAAGGGCTTCACGGTAATAAACCAATCCGGGAATTGGAATGCGAAGCTAATGATAAATCACGAAAAGGAGCCCATGGCTTCTAAAGAGTTCAGACATGCCCTCGCCTATGCAATAAACAGGACTGAACTGGTGGAAATCGCACAACGGGGTCATGCAATTCGAGGAAGCCCCGGGCTGCTTTCTCCTAACACCCCCTACTACAATCCCAACATCGTAAAATATGAATACAATCCACAGCGTGCAAAGGATATTTTAGAAAGCCAGGGATACCAACTGAAAGAGGACGGTTACTATTGGAAAGAGGGGGAAACACTTGAACTCGAACTTATAACGGCTCCACGCTTTGGTTTTGAACGTGTCGCGGAGATAATTGCGCGACAGTTGGGGGAAGCAGGGATAAAAGTAAGCGTCAGAAGCCTTGAATGGAAAACCCTTGATTCCAGGGTCATAAGTCAGCAATTTGATCTGGCTGTAAGCGGTCATGGTGGAATCGGTGGCGACCCATCAATTCTGAATAAAGTAATTCTTGGCAAGTTCGGATACAGTGCGAATTACACCAAAAATGAGTCCTTGAACCAGTTGCTCGAAGCACATTTGCGTGAGATGGACGCGGAAAAGAGGAAGGAGATAGTGCGTGAAATTCAGAAGATATACGCAGAGGAGCTCCCCGCTCTAACTCTTTACTACCCGAAGTGGTACTGGGGACATGATGGCAGCGTTGACATTTATTATACTATGGGTGGTATTGCAAGGGGCATTCCCATCCCTCTGAACAAGCTGGCTTTTATGGAATACCAAGCAAAGGTAGAGGCTCCGACACCCGCAGCCACGGAAGCCCCAATACCGGGATTTGAACCCGCAATTTCGCTACCTGTGCTAATTACGGTAGCGTATCTGATAAAAAGGCGAAGAAAGCATTGACCACAAAAAATGAAGACGGCAAAAATTAGTACCTATGCAATAGCCTTCCTCATAATACTATCCCTGAATTTTTTACTCCCAAGGATGATGCCGGGCGACCCGCTTACCGCCATCTGCGGCGAAGAAGCTCTTGTAGAGATGACGCCGGAACTGAGAACCGAACTTATGCATCGCTTTGCTTTGGATGAACCACTCGGAAAACAATTCTTCGTTTATTTAGCCGGCATTGTGCGTGGTGATTTGGGATATTCCTACTACTATAACGCTCCGGTATTGGAAGTGGTTCTTGAAGCTCTCCCCTGGACCCTGCTTCTCCTTGGCTCATCGCTCATACTTTCCACTTTACTGAGCATAATTATGGG
>PIXU01000092.1 GCA_003601795.1 Candidatus Methanophagales archaeon | reverse complement strand
GCTGCCATACATAAGACTTGCACTTATGTTTACAGGCTCGTTCAGGGCATACTGGTATTTTTGAAGATAAAGAGAGAGGGTTATGTTTGTATCGAGGAAAGTCATAATCGTATAATCCTCTTCCTCTGAGATGTTCACTGCCGTTACATTTATCTTCCAGATTCCTGATTCTGGATTTTTTATGGTGTAACCTTCGATTGTCAGGTTTTTATCGCTGTAATATGTTACGTTCGTATCATTTATGGCAAAAGAAGGGTCAATTAAAGTTCCGTTTGGCGTTCTTAATGTCAAGTTCAGGTCGCCTTCAAGCCATAAGAGGCGAATGCTCGATTCATCTGTGGAGGTTATCGGTATTTCATGTGATTGCTCCTCGCCTAGATTGATTTTTCCAGAAATCAAAGGAGCTTCTTGGATTGGTGTTTCGTCTGTTTGTGCTTGCTCTGTGCGCATAACTTTCATAGTGGTAGGATTTAGCCCTTTTAATATCTGCACCACTTTGTTGATTGTAAGAGAATCTTCAATAAGCATGCCGTGATTTAGAGGATATTCATTGTGATTTTCCGCTGGCATCGGATAAAATAATTTCACGCTATCCACTCTGACAGCACCGTCATTCTCTCCACCAAAAGGTTTAAGGAATAGCCAACCCCAGAATTCAAAACTCCGCACTCCTCCTATTTCCCCTCCTGTTCCAGCAATCGTGTAGTAGTTCGGCTTTCCGAAATAAGTTAAGGTTTTGTAGAGGAAATCGCTGCCGGGCATCATTTGCTCTCCTGGTTCACCAAGTAAAGCATATACCGCAGCATCATCAAATCCAGAGGGGATAGGCATTCCATGCAACTCGTAGTACAACACCACTGCGGTAACAACATACCGTGAATATAAAAGTTCTGTTCCTTTGTTCGGGGTTCCGAGCATGATTAGCTTTCTAACATCGTTTTTATATAGAGGACTTTGAATGTAATATCGTGAGACCAACCCACCCATGCTGTGAGCGACGATGTCAACCTTATTAACTTCTTTCTTCTGTTTTATTTCTTCTATCTCTTTTCCAAGTTTTTCAGCATATTTTTTAATATCTTCATTTGTTGGCGGATCAAATGCCCGATAAGGTTCTGCATAACGACTAACGTGAACATCAAACCCACTGCTCTCCAAGCTCTGTTTCATTGTCTTCCATACCTCTTCTGGATTTTTCCTGAGCAATTGGAATCCATGCACGAGGACAACGGGCAGTCTCTTGACGGTTATGAGTTTGCTTCTGGTATTGGTCGTGCCTTCATCGTCTGTTACGGTTAAAGTCACCACATAGTTCCCTTCTGAAGAATAGGAATGCGTTACGGTCGCTTTATCTGCCACTTCCACAGAGCCATCACCGAAATCCCATTTGTAGCTGGTAATCGTGCCTCCATCCGGGTCATAAGAAGCCGAGGCGTCAAAGGTTATATTTTCGCCGGTAACGGGATTGTGAGGCGGAGAAGGCGAGAAAGAGAAAGAAGCAACAGGGAGGAGATTCCCATGATAAATTCGCAAACTGTAAAGCTTATAGCTTCCAAGTATTCCTTCTCCAAGCCCTCCTGCTTCCCATTCTCTCTTTTGCTTCTGGAGATCGTATGGGTCCAGGAAATAGAATTTGTCATTTGTCACACCGTAAAATACGATAAAATGTGTTTCATTTCTTGAATAGGGAGGATATCGGACTTTTCCTATTACAGGATATTTCTTACTTAATTCCTTTCTAATCCTGTCCTGGCTGTTCTTGTTCCAGTGAGTGTCGATGCGTTCGTATGCTTTTCCATTGAGGTCTTTAATCCAGATATTCTCAGTACCGGGGAGTTGTTCCACCATATCAAAGCGCAGCATACAATCATTACCTAATGCTCCAATGTTTGTGAGTGATTTATTGAGTTCCAGAGGGTCGGTATCATAGCCGAAGTATTTCAAGACCATTGCTACTGAGGTGACTGCACAGCCAGAATCCTTAAATGTGCAAGAACTATGGTCTAATGGCTTGTCTTTCCACGTATCATTCGTTTGTGAGAAGAAAGGAACATCAAGCATGCCCGGTACAGAAGAAACATCAATTACCTTTGTCTCTGTCCCCGTTGCTCCATCGTCATCGGTAACTTTTAGTTTTACGATGTAGCTCCCTTTAGAGGCGTAAGCATGCGTGACAATTTCCCCTGAACCGGTGTTTCCGTCACCGAAGTCCCATTCATAAGAGACGATTGTTCCATCTGGGTCGGTGGAAGCCGAGGCGTTGAAGGTTATCGTTTCGTTGACGACAGGATTCTGTGGTGAGTAGGAGAAGGATGCGACCGGCGGCTGGTTCGGGATTCCTTCCCCTTTCACTTTTATCAACCAGACATCACCGCCAGCACCGTAAGAGCACGTGTCGCCAGCGATGATGTATCCGCCATCCGATGTCTGCTGGACTGAGTAGCCCTCATCGTCAGATGACCCGCCGAAAGTCCTGTTCCAGAGTTCGTTGCCCTCTGAATCGGTCTTTATCAACCACACATCGGCATCACAACAACCATTGGTACGACGTGATGCAGTGCCTGTAATAATGTATCCCCCATCCGATGTTTGTTGGACTGATCTGCCGCTCTCAGTGCCCCATGGCTCGCCAAAAGTCTTGTTCCATTGTTTATTTCCATTTGAGTCGGTCTTTAGCAGGCAAGCGTCTCCAAAGCCAGAACCGGGATATACATAACCTGTGATGATATATCCGCCATCCGACGTTTGTATCAATGTTTGATGAACTGAGTAGCCTGGCTTACCTTCATGGAAAACCCTATCCCACTGTTTATTGCCCTGAGCATCAGTTTTTATCAGCCATAAATAACCTAAACTAAGATAAACAGATGTTTCACCTATAATAATATATCCACCATCAGACGTTTGCTGGACTGACCAGCCACAATCATTACCTGACCCACCGAAGGTCTTATTCCATTCCTCATTTCCTTTTGAATCTGTCTTTATCACCCAGGCATCAGTATAGCCAGCACCGTAAGACTTTGTCCTACCAGCGATGATGTATCCGCCATCCGATGTCTGCTGGACTGAGTAGCCCCTATCCCCAGATGACCCGCCAAAAGTCCTGTTCCAGAGTTCATTGCCTCCCGAATCTGTCTTTATCAACCAGACATCCCGACCGCCAGCACCGTAAGAGCCTGTGCAGCCAGCGATGATGTACCCGCCATCCGAGGTCTGCCGGACTGAGAAGCCCACATCCCAACCTGACCCGCCAAAAGTCCTGGTCCATTCCTCTTCAGGCGCTTGGTTTGCATAAGCACGCGTATCCGCAGCGGCATTTCCTGCCACTGAGAGCAAGCCCGCACTTACTAACACCGCCACCAGTACGAACGCCAATTTGTTCTTCATTATCGCCTTTAATTTACACTTTTGCTTTTATCTTTTATAAATTTTTCGGTTGTGCTGGTAAAATCCCATTTTTCTGTTCCATCTGAGCCAATCGCGGTAAAAGAAGATACAAGCTCACTACCACCCGTAAATTCTACTTCTCCACACCCGTCTGCGCACCAGGATAAGGTTCCGGTATGGTTCAAATCGTGATGG
>PIXU01000091.1 GCA_003601795.1 Candidatus Methanophagales archaeon | reverse complement strand
CTAAATATAAAAGTGCAAAAGTATAGAAGGATGAGAAAAATGCCAAATCGAAATCAGCCTGAGGAAAATGATTTCCTCCAATATGTTGACATAATTAAGGATTTCTGTGCCGATGTTAGTCAACGTAGGATTGTAGAACTCTTTCAAGTGACGGATGGGAAAAAGATAGGCACATATATTGAACGTGAGTGTAGAAAATACCTCGAGGAACGAACTGGTCTAACTATGGAAGGCTCTGCTGCTTTAGGCAAGGACTTACCACTGTTCAATATAGACATCAAAACTACATCCGCGGTTCAACCTCAATCTTCAAGTCCTTACCGAAGTATTGAGGAGAAGATTTTTGGATTGCCATACAATATTCTTCTCTTCATCTACCGAAAGGAGGACAAAGAAGGCTTTGCAGAATTGGAAATCCTTCGCTGTTGCTATATCCCCAAGGAATTAACAGGGGATTATAGTACAACGAGGCTCGCAAGAGAACTGCGTGAGAAATATCTACGCAAGGAGATAGGGGTAGATGAAATTATCAGGCGATTAGAGGAAAAGCTTGGTATTGCCGAAGTCGAGGATAAATATAACTCCTGGAATGGTTCAACGCATAATTGACAATCCTCCAGCACCTGGTGTGTTGACTGTATCTTTCGCGTTACAATGGCGGCTGCAATACGGGCGTTTGAAAGAAGCGCCATTCCCTGAGGGGGTGATCGTCATCCTATGAGTCGAATTATAAAAACTCCAAACAACAAAAAAAGGAAGAATCGCATAGATATTTCTAATTACAAGGATATTGTGCAATGGTTGATAAGCAAACTACGCCAAAATCCGCGAACATCGGGATATCAACGGTGGTGTGCAAGCACCAGTAATCTTTATGCTAACATTTTGGGTCGAGAGAAAGTAAGAGCCCATTTCTCAAGCCTCTCTAAGAAGTTGGGTTGTGATGCATCACCTGTGGAACTTCTTTTCACTCTCCAAACTTTCTATACCTTTTTAGCTCAACTTACAGTTTTTTACCGCTTAAATAAGATTAGTCCTGTGAATTCCCTCTCAATTTACGAAATTCTCAATCTCCTTACAAATCCAGATTTTTATCAAAAGCGGTGGGGTGTGCAAAGTTTCCTTCCAGAGCTGTGGAGCTGTGAGCTTTTCTCTATTTGTGACGATAGGGAGGTTAATGAAGTTTTTTACCCTATTGCACGATTATCAGCATCCCTTGCAACCCAATTTCGAGGTTCAACATCATCTTGGGCAAATCTATTAACAGACTTATATGAAGAAATTATGCCACGTCAGATTAGACATGACCTCGGGGAATATTTCACTCCTTATTGGTTAGCGGAAGAGACAATAAAAATGAGTGGATTTAAGGGAGATTTAAATATCACCTTGTTAGACCCTGGGTGTGGGACTGGTATTTTTCTTCTTGCCGCCGCTGAAATGAAATATCAAGCTAATAAGAACAAACCACCAGAAGTGTTAATAAAAGACATCCTGCGGACAGTTGTCGGTTGTGATATCAATCCTGTTTGTGTCTTAGTAGCACGACTAAACTTTGTTTGTTGGTTCGCTTTTAAGTTCGGACTCCCATTGCACGATATCAAAATTCCAGTCATGCATTATGACACTGTCTTCGAACGACCCGCAGGTAATACCAAAACTAACGATATAGGTAACATATTGCCCGAGGGCTGTGATTATCTGGTGGGCAATCCACCGTGGATTAGCTGGAATTCTCTTCCGAATGAGTATCGAAGACAAGTAGAGCAAGAATTGCTGCCCAGATACGTACTTTTTGACTTCCATGGTCAAGAAGCGCAGCTGGGGCATAGCAATGATGATTACCTTGTGACCTTCACTTTGGTCACGATTCACAGATACTTGAAAGACGGTGGCTTATGCAGTTTTATCATAAAACAGCCTCTATTAACCAATGTTTCGGGCAAGACTTTTCGGCGATTTTGTATCCGTCACGTTCAGGGAGATGTATGGTTGAAGGTGAAGAAAGTGGCGGATTTAAGGAAGGTAAAACCCTTTGGAATTGGAAACGAAACAGCAATAATAGTGTTACAGAGGGGAAAGAAAACAGTTTATCCTGTCCCTTATGAGATATGGTCCAAAAAGAATAACAGGATAATTATAAAGGAAGGAGAAGCAAAACCATTAAACGATGCTACATCCTCTTGGGCGGTTCTAACAACCGATTTGGAAGAGACAGAATTTATGGTAGGGCGCTGTCCTTACGAAATTCGCCATGGACTCAAACACGATGCTGCAGATATAATCATTGTTGACCCGATTGAACGAAAAGAGGATAAGGTACTCATTCGTTCAAAAGCAGACGGGGAGGAATATGAAATAGAAGCAGATACGGTTTATCCTTTCTTACAGCCAAGACACATCGGTGCGTGGGGGATTAAGGGATATACATACGCGATTATCCCTCAGCATAAAGCGGGGGAGGATAACGAAAATAAATTGGCAAAAACTCTTCCTTTGACTTACAGTTATCTCACGAGATTCAAAGACCGATTTTTATCTCGAAAGTCTCGAATATTTGGCAAGAAGCCATTTTATACCCTATTTGGGCTGGGGAAATACACTTGGAAGCCTTTTAAGGTTTGTTGGTGTGGTTTGGGATTCAAACCAGAGTTTGTGGTAGTAGGAAGTGTAAACGACCGTTTAATTGGGAAGAAGTTACTCATTCCAGATGGGACAATCTATTTTATTCCTTTTGAGAAGAAAGAGGAAGCGCATTTCGTATGTTCCTTGCTCAACTCTGAAACTGTCTGCAAGTTTTTAAGCGCTCGTAGTGGAAAGAGCAAACGAGGTTTGAGTAAAAAAGTAATGGAGCAGCTGGCTTTACCATTGTTTGATCCTGAGGATAGCCGACACATTGAACTCGTTTCGTGGTCCCTTAACATGCATCAGAAATTAGAGATGTTGTATGAACGGGATAAGATAGAACATGTTGTAAAAGAGGTTCTTAAGGAGCAAAGAAAATGCCAACAAGATCTATTTTCGTTTATGGAATAGCCCCACAGCGCCTGAGAATGTTATACGCAATGCACATAATTAAAGATAAAGCCATTCAATTTTTATGCATTTCCCAACCCATTATTTGCATCTTCCAGCGCTCTTCCCATCCAGTAGCGGCTGCAGGGCATCTCTGCATCGCTGAAGGGGCTATAAAAAACTTTTAGCTCCCCTGTGGCTACTCTTAAGTCACCAAGAGATAATTTCGTGAGCCTATTGCATCATCACCGATGTTAGTGCCAGTATCTATTTAAACTTACGGTTCTTGAAAGTAATTTGACAAAGTCAAAGTTATAATATAGCAAAGTCAAGCTAAACTAAAGATAAATAAAGATGCTTAAGTTTATTATATCCTCTGTTTCATACAAGAAGGTGAAAAGGTAATGGAAGCGAAGAAGATGGGAACGCCGGTGATAGTATTGAATATGAAGTCGTATGCGGAATCGGCGGGCAGGCGTGGTTTCGAACTTGCGAAGATATGTGAGGATGTAGCATCG
>PIXU01000090.1 GCA_003601795.1 Candidatus Methanophagales archaeon | reverse complement strand
TTTTATCGGCTTTGATGAAATACATTTAGTTCCGGAGGTGGAGTTAAGCGGATTTGGAGATGTTGATTGGGTGGCATATAAGTTTGAAAAGAATGAAATAATGGATTTTTGCGGAATGGAAATAATGGCGGACAGCACTACTCAAACAGGAGAGCTGGTGAAAGCATGGAAAGATTTCTTCTCCAGAAATTTGTCGGACCGCTATGGATACGGAATGAACACATACAACACAATCAAACTGTCTTTTACACAAATCTTGAACAAAGGGCAGGTATTCGAGCATTGGAAGAAATACTACGTTTGGATTCTCCAAGATGTTCTGTTTTCCAATTTGGTCGAAAGATTTGGTTTAGGGATATCAAAAGGAGTTAGAAAAGGCGAATGGATTATTTTCGCTACTGTGACAATGGAAAGAAAGGGCAATACTTATGTAGTCAAACCGAATGAGATGTTTTCTTCATCTATTAACGAGCTGTTAAAGGCTTATAACAGAGTGGACATCCCTTCAATAGAAGGTTTCATTGAGATTATCAAACGAAAAGCGAATTTAAATAAGTTCTAACTATCTTTCTTAATTCTTAAATATCCTTTTGGATGGAGTCGAAAGATTCTTCTAATTTCTTCTCAAGGGTTTTAAAATCAATTCCCCATTCACGAAGAGGGTCGCAATAGTAAATACTGCTATTCCTTTTGTAGATAATCAGCAGTCTCTTCTTTCCTCCCATAGCGGTATATACAACTACTTGAAAAACGTAGAGGCGGTTATCAAGAGGATTGCCATCGAGTAGAAGAGGAAAATTGTCAGTATATCCCTCACCACATCGAAGAGTTTTTCTTATGAATGTTAATCCAATAAAGTCTGCTGACAGGACCCCTCGGATTTTCATGCACATAGCCGTAAATAGAGAGATAAAAGAGATTATCAGAGCTATGAGGTCGCAACTCCGTATGTAGGTCTCACCAATTTCCACTCCTAAAGACGCCCTTAAATCTATTTTAGGCATGCCTATCATTTTTGAAATATCACAATCTCCTCTTTTAATGGAATGCTATGCAGTGTGCTTCTGCGGACTCTAAAAGTTTCTAATCTTTGAGAGTGAAACCCCAAATCTTGAACAAGCTCCATCATGATTTCTCCAACTGGAATCAGAATTTTCTTATATGTTTGGTCACCAACTACGAACAACGCATATCCCCCTTCTTTTAATACCTCTCCAACATTCTCCAAAACGATATAAATATCACCAAAATATTCCTTTACCATTCTCGGATAATCCCAACCCCATTTCTTATCGGAAAATGCTTTTTCTAACGCATCCACAATTTCTTGAACACTTTCAAACTTCTCCACATATTTCGCACTGCTACTGTCTTGATATATTAACTTAGTGCTTCCTTTTACCATACTCTTCTTGATTTCCGTGACATCTTTCATATTCTTCACGTAACCCAACAGATACAACTCAAGCCTTGTTTGTCTTGTATATTCCAAATCATTAGGATATGGTGGCGAAGTGAGAATGAAATCCACCGAGTTGGGCTCAATATACGTGGAGAGATTTCTTGAATCGGCATTGAAAATGGTGGTTTCCCCATAATTTTTGTTTATTTTGGCTAGTATAAGCAAATCCTCATATATCTCTTTACATTTGTTTTTGAAGGCGTCTAAAAATGTGGGTCTCTCTCTAAATGGGTAAAATGAAGTCCCGGGACAAAAAGACACATTTGATGCATCTCTCGATGCTACTATCAATGCAAGTAGCAATAATTTTTTAATCCTCTCGTCCTCTACTTCATTTATTCTTTCTCTGGTAAAAGCGACATCGTTTTGTGTTCTCGGTTTAAGCCACTGATGGAGTTCCATCGTATCCATGTTTTTTAGACTTTCAGTAGTCATCCGGACATCGTCAAGAATTGGCGAGGCTTCGATTAAAGAGCTAATTACTGCATTTGCTTCCGTTTTGAACTTCTTTAAATCCACACCCCATGTAGTTTTCACTTCCGTGACAAAATTCGCAACAGGATTCACATCTATTCCAATGGCGTTTATATTACGCAGTTTAGCAGTAACCAGCGTTGTCCCACTACCCATAAATGGGTCTAAAACGGTATTAGCTGAAGTCACTCCATATTCGTTGATTTTATCCCATACGAGAGAGGGTGGATAATCTTCAAGGAAATCAGACCATCTATGAACCATCCTCTTGCTATTGTTCAGATAACCAAGGGAGTCGTTGTCTATAAAAGAAGGGGCTGTGACCTTAAAATGGTTTTTTGTTTCCGTGATGGGCAATGTTTGTTTTTTTACGTCGTTATATTCAACATATTCATCGCTGAGTAAAAGTCTGTCAGAGAGGATAGAGAGGTTTTTCTCGGTTTCTTCTGTTATCTCTGCTAAAGGATTGCGGTCTAATCCATGAAATGTAATAAACCCTTTTCTCTCAAGTGCTTCAAGGGTTATCTGAAGCATTCTATCAGAATCAAAACCAATAACCTCTTTAATGCCCCTTTTTTGAGCATGCTCTCCTTCTATATCAAGCTTTGAGACGATATAAACCAATGCCATATATTGCCTATATGTCAGTTCGTTTAATCTCGCTTTTATTTTCTTTTTCATTTTTTACTCCTTTCATTTGATTTTATCCAATCCCTCAGGATATCTTCTAAAATGGCCGATTCTGGAAAGTTAGTTTTGACTCCATGTTTCTCTTTCCATATTTCAATCGCTTCATTTACCACGCCTTCCTCTAAGTAAGGTCTCTTTTTTGGTGGGTAGTATATAAATGTTTCTCAATAATTTCGGTTGGAAAGTTATTATCCCTGTGTATTGCTACCACTACGCTCCTTCTCCAACTATCTCTTCGAGTAACGCCCTTACTTATTTTGGCGACCCCAGATAGGGGGAAATAAACCATCTCAGCTTCCGTAGTCAATTTTCTTTTTTCCCCCTTGCAAAAGATGGTGCAGGGTTTTTGCGACTACGAAAAATTCCTTGCCTTTTATCGCTTTACATTCATCCTCTATTCCAATCAAATTCAAAAGTGATTATTTCTTCTCATCCCCCAATTCCCTTATCACATCCTCATATATCCCTATTACATATTTTGCAATTTTATCCCACGAAAAATATTTTTCCACCCTTCTTCTACCTCTTTTACCCATTTCTCGCGCTTTTTCCATGTTCTCAAGCAAAGTATTTAGCCCCCATGCTATAATGGCCACTGTCAATCTGAACGCCTGTCTGGTCAGGATCCGAAGGAATTAACTGGTCTCTGAAACCACTAATTCCTTTATCGCCCACCACAACCGGTTTCTCAAGTGCCATTGCCTCCAGCGATACGATACCAAAAGGTTCATAAAGAGAAGGAAAGACAGCAGTGTCACAAGCGCCGTAATGCAATATCCTCTTCCTCCGGCACGAACACAAAATTCGGCTTCACCTTGTCCGCCATCACAAATGTTTGGATAGACTTATCTTATCTTCTCTTTTTATATTCCATTCTTCTAGTTATTATATAAAACATCCCTAGAATTTTAATGCCGCTTCACTTCCCTTTAAACTCCGGCTTCCGCTTCTCTAAAAAAGCTTTTAACCCTTCTCTCGCATCCTCAGTTGCAAGCACATGCCCGAAAAGGTCCGATTCATACTGCAATGCAAGCTCCAAATCCAGTTCTATTCCGCGGTTCACAGCATCTTTTATTATTGCAAGCGTAACAGAACTATTTGAAAGTAGTTTCTTCACCAGTCTATCCACCTCGCTGTCAAGTTTTTCCGGAGGGACAACTTTATTCACGAGTGTTACCCGAAAAGCTTCTTCTGCACCCATCTGCTCTCCGCACATCAGCATTTCCATCGCTTTTGTCTTCCCTATTAATCTCGGTAATCTTTGCGTGCCGCCGCCACCCGGGATAATTGCCAGGTTAATCTCCGGCAGACCAAATATCGCTTTTTCGGATGCAATCCTGAAATCGCACGCCATCGCAAGCTCCAAACCACCACCTAAACAGAACCCGTTTATCTTTGCTATTATCGGTTTCTTCATCTTTTCCATGTATGTTGTTATCCCCTGAATCCATCGTGACCACTTACTTGCTTCCGTGGAACTTTTCTTAAGTAATTCTTCGATGTCCGCACCTGCACAGAAAGCTCTATCTCCCGCTCCGGCTATTACCAGCACATGCACCTCGGCATCAGCTTCTGCATCTTCCAGTGCATCTCGCAGCTCCGTTAATAATGCGGTGTTCAATGCGTTCAGCGATTTCGGTCTGTTAAGTGTTATTGTCCCGACTTTTTGCTCTTTCTGATACAATATGTTTTCGTATTTCTTTTCTTTGGTCATTTTTTGTTCATTCCAATCGCCTCTTTTTAATACTTTTTTTCTTTCATTATTACCGCTTCTATTTATCGTTTCCCATCTCGCAATTTGACATTGTTAAATTAACAACTCACGTGATGATTTTTCAAGGTAAACTTGGCTTTATCAGCAAGTTCATTATCTCCTATTTCGTCTCCTAACTCCTTGCCTATCTGAACAGTATCTACGTTTTTTCAGCCAAAATGGTGTTTCCGTCCATTTTATTTTCACTCTTTCTACCTCAGGCATTTTTTCTTCAAATACATCCACCTCGTAGTCCCTTTCAACTCTTCTAAAATCATCATAATCACTGCTTGAA